>CAZEWB010000336.1:0-4854 GCA_964515655.1 uncultured Bacteroidales bacterium | reverse complement strand
TGTGTTGGGTGTGTTTGGTGTGTTTTTTGAAATACAATGGGAACTGTGGCCCGACAGTCCTGCCGTTGCTCACTTCTTCAATGTGCTTTTGTACAGTTTGCTTTGCCTGTTATTGTTTTTTATTTTGAAGCGCATATTCAGAAATTACAGCGTATGGTTACCTTTTATTACTACGATGCTTTTTGCCGCCCACCCTCTGCATACCGAGGTCGTTGCAAATATCAAGAGCCTCGATGAACTTCTCTGCCTTTTCTTTTTGCTGGCATCAACGTGGTATCTGATGGATTATGCGGAAAAGAGCAAACCGAAATACATTATTATATCACTTGTGTTTTATCTCCTTGCATTTTTCTCGAAAGAAAGTGCGATAACATTCCTTGCTGTTTTTCCTTTGGTATTATTTTTTGCTACTGACGCTCCGCGAAGGAAAATTATTACAGCATCACTGATAATGCTGATACCCGCCGTTATATTCCTTATCGTCCGTCAGAAAGTTGTAGGTTCAATTTCAGGAGACCCAAACGTGTCGGTTGTTGACAATCTTCTTTCGGCTGCCGGAAGCACATCGGAACGCTCTGCAACAGCATTCAAGATCATGGGAATTTATCTTGTTAAACAGATCTATCCTCATCCGCTGGCTTGCGACTATTCTTTCAACCAGATACCTATTGTCGGATGGTCGGATTATAAGGCGATACTTTCACTTCTGGTTCATCTTTTTCTTGTAGTTGTTGCTTTAAAGTTCATAAAGAAAAAGACCGTCATTTCGTTCGCAATTTTATTCTACATCATTACACTTTCACTATACTCAAATCTTGTTTTTCAGATCGGTTCTTCATTCGGCGAACGTTTCCTTTTCGTTCCCTCCATCGGATTCATGCTTGCCATTGCGTGGTTCATGCTGCGATATCTTTCAAAAGATTCTTTAACCGGTGAAAAAATGCCTGCCTCGCCTGTTATATGGATCACTGTCATTATTCTTGTTCTGTTCTCAGGTAAAACACTCATCAGGAATACCGAGTGGCTTGACAACGCATCGCTATATGAAGCAGACGTTAAGAAATCGCCCAACAGCGCACACATGAGATATTACTACGGCCTGTCGCTGATGAAGGAAAAATCCATTGATGATAAAGGTGTGGTTGTGCGTCCTGAATACCTTGATTCTGCTATATTGCAGTTCGAAATGGCAGCAAAGATATATCCTCCATACGCAGATGCATACGATCAGTTAGGACTTGCATGGTTCAGGAAAAAGGATTATAAAAAGGCTATATACTACTATGAGAAGACCCTGGAGTTCAATCCCGGAAAAGCAATTACGTACAGCAATATGGGAAGCATTTATTTCGAGGCACAGCAATTCGATAAAGCATTAGAAGTGTATTTAAGAGCGACCCAGCTCAACCCGCTTTTTTCCGATGCATGGATGAATCTTGGCAGTACCTACGGTACTCTCGGAAAATTAAAGGAATCCGAAGGCGCTTTTCTTGAATGTATCCGTATAAAACCCGACAACGCTCTTGCTCATTACTACCTCGGTGTTACGTACAATGCAATGGGCGATACGATCAAGGGAAAAGATTATATAAACAAGGCAGGGCAGATGAACCCGCAGATGGTACAACAGATGCAGAAAGCGCCGGCGCCGAAGTAAACTGTTCTGGTCTTTGGTCATGGCTTCCGTGTACACGGAAGGGTCTGGATATAGGTCGTGGTCTTTGGTAAAGCCCGACACCCTGGCCGTCATTCTGAACTTGTTTCAGAATCTCCTCATGCACATGCTCTTGTTGGTGTGGTGGGTTTGGAGAGATGCTGAAACAAGTTGTCAATGACGAATTCCTTGCAAACGCTTAGTAAACAACAATATATTTTAAAAAGCGTGGGTCACTCTGAGCCCGCCTTTCATTACCTTAGACAATCCTAAAAGTTAATGGCGGTGTCGAAGAGTGTGCGAGGGCAAGGGGAAAAAGCAGCCGCCCTTCGACAAGGCCTTATTACAACTACTTCATTTATTCTATCAGACGGGCCTGCTCAGGGTGACTGCTTTTTTGTGATATGTAGTGGGGTTTAAACTTTCCGTCACTTTAAGGATCACTGAAAATATTTTTCCCCGGGCATCCAAAACTTTCTTATCTTTGGTAAAAAATAGCTATGAAAAAAATATTCATCCTGTTTTTGTTTATAAACGCTGCAATTTCTTTGTGTGCGCAGGTGGAGATTGAGTGGCAGAGATGTTATGGGGGATATAATAATGAAACTGTTAGTCATATTGAACAAACATGCGATCTGGGTTTTATTATTTCAGGAACAACTCTTTCAAATGGTGGGGACGTATCTGGAAATCATGGAGGGTACGATTGTTGGATAATAAAGCTAAATAGTGTTGGAGATATCCAATGGCAAAAATGCCTAGGTGGTACTAATGAGGATCAAGCAAATTCAATAAAACAAACATCAGATGGTGGATATATAACAGTTGGCCTGACAAAATCAATTGATGGAAACGTATTTGGAAATCATAATGGAACTTATGACGTCTGGTTAGTGAAATTAGATAGTCTAGGTAATAATACTGGACAAAAGTGTTTAGGTGGAACAAGTGTCGAAATCGGATATTCAATTGATATAACGTTTGACAATGGCTATATCATTGCTGGTTATACATACTCTAATGATGGTGATGTGTCTGGAAATAATGGCTCTGGAGACTTCTGGTTAGTGAAATTGGATAGTAATGGAACTATTTTATGGCAAAAATGTCTTGGTGGATCTGCTGAGGAACGTGCATACTATGTTCAACAAACAAATGATTATGGAATTGTCGTTACTGGATATACATATTCTAATGACGGTGATGTAATAGGTAATCATGGAAATATGGACGCCTGGGTTGTTAAACTTGATAGCAGTGGAACAGTTTTGTGGGAAAAATGTCTTGGCGGAACAAGTGAAGAAGGTGCTAATTATATTAAACAGACAAATGACAATGGTTATATAGTTACTGGATGGACTTATTCAAACGATGGAGATGTATCTGGGAACAATGGGAACGCGGATTTTTGGGTAGTAAAACTTGATAGCACTGGGATTCTACAATGGCAAAACTGTTTGGGTGGATCAATTCAAGAAAATGCAACTTCAGTTATACAAACAAATGATGATGGTTATGTAGCTATTGGATACGGTTGTTCTAATGATGGTGACTTATATGGAAATAATGGCACAGCAGAATTATGGATTGTAAAACTTGATAGTTACGGTAATTTGAAATGGAATAAAAGATATGGTGGCTCTGCACAAGAAGAACCCATGTGTATTCAAAGTACCAAAGATTATAATTTTATTATTGCAAGTTCAACAAATTCAATTAACGGAGATGTTATTGGTAATCATGGGCTATATATTTACGATTTTTGGGTTGTAAAACTGTTATCGACAAGTTTATCAGGTTTAATATTTAATGACATTAACGAAAACGGTATAAGAGATCCAGGTGAACAGGGAATACCAGATCATCTGGTTCGCATGAACCCCGGCAACCATTACACCTTCACAAACAACGATGGCTACTATTATTTCCGAGGAGACACTGGTATTACAAACACTGTAAAGTATGTAGCTCAGCAGTATTGGGTAGAAACAACAAATAATTATTATTACTATGTAACTCTCGACAGTTTAAGCCAGGTGGTAGATACGCTTGATTACGCAGTAAAGTCAAGAGTGAATGTAAATGATGTTTCTATTTATATCACTGGCTCACCAACACGTACAAGTTTCGAAGCTCATTATTGGCTCACATACAAAAACTGGGGAACAATTACAGCAAACGGAACAATAGAATTCCAATATGACTCACTCCTTACATATAGCACAAGTACGCTCACACCTGTTTCGCATGTAGGTAACACGCTCATATATGCGTACGACACGTTAGGCCCGGGCGCACAACGCATGCTGCGTGTAGATTTCCAGGTTCCGGGTGTGCAAAACCTGGGAGACACATTACATTCTTATGCGATGATCACACCGCTTGTTCCTGATACATTTGTTACAAATAACTACGATACATTACAGCAGGTCATAACCGGTTCGTATGACCCAAACGACAAACAGGTAATGCCTGCAGGATACGAACAATGGGGCTTTGTGGAGCATGGACAGCGCTTAACTTACACCATACGTTTTCAGAATACCGGAACCGATACTGCAATTACAGTAGTTATCCGCGACACGCTGGATGCCGATCTTGATATTGAAACATTCGTAGTTGAAGCCAACAGTCACCCGGTTACATGGCAGTTACACAGCGGGAATGAGTTGCATTTTATTTTTCAAAATATTATGCTCCCCGACAGCAATGTGAATGAGCCGGAAAGTCATGGCTTTATACGTTATTCAATTTCTCCCAAACCCGGCCTTGCAGACGGTACAACAGCTATAAATACATCGTATATTTTCTTCGATTATAATCCGGCGATTGTTACAAATACAACTTTAAACACTTTTGTTACGAATATTCCTGTAACCGAACCTGAATTGCAAAAGGCAAATACGGGTGTTCTTGCATTCCCCAATCCCCAATCCCTCGCAGGAGAACATTTACATAAATCTTCCTGAGTTCACAAGAAAAGTGCAAGTGTATAACGTGAACGGAGAAATGGTAAAAGAAATAATCCCGCAAAAACCGGTTGCAGAAATAAACATTCAGGGATTACCGGCTGGTGTTTATGCGGTAAGGATCTACCATTCCGGTGGAGTTGTTACAACAAAGTTTGTGAAGGAGTAAGCTAGTCTTCCAAATCTCCAAGATCTCAATACTATTGTTAACGTAAACAATTTGTACAAGAT
>CAZEWB010000335.1:704-4862 GCA_964515655.1 uncultured Bacteroidales bacterium | reverse complement strand
TAACTTTGAAATTCATTTTATATATGTTCATTACTGAATTTACTGATATTGGCCTGAAGGATTATAATGAGACGTGGGATCTCCAGGTGAAGTTACACGAAAAAGTGCTCCGGAACAGGGAAAAGAACAATTGTTTTTATCTTGTTTTCTGCGAACACCCGCACGTATACACCATCGGGAAGAACGGAAGGCCGGGGAACCTGTTAATAAATGACGACTTTCTGAGAACCATTGGCGCAGAATTTATACGAACTGACCGCGGAGGTGATATTACTTATCATGGCCCCGGACAAATTGTTGTTTACCCTATTATTAATCTGGGGACTGCCGGATACGGGATCAAAGACTATGTTTTCAAACTCGAACAGTCTGTTATTGACACTCTTACCAACTACGGTATTTCTTCCTGCCGGATGGTTGGGGCTACAGGGGTCTGGCTATGTGGTGGCGGGCGTCCCGAAAGGAAAATATGCGCCATCGGGGTTCGGGTCAGCCGCGGGACCACTATGCACGGTATAGCTTTCAATATAAAAACAGATTTAAAGTATTTTAATTATATCAACCCTTGCGGGTTTACCGATAAAGGTGTAACTTCGCTTGAAAATGAACTTGGTTTTTGTCCCGATATAAATGAAGTTAAAACCCTTTTAAAATCAACACTCGCACGACATCTGCACCTTAAACTGAATTAGAAGAGAATGGAAAAAAAATGGTTATTCAAACCCCTGCCCGACGCTCAAAAGGTACAGGCTCTTGCAACTGAACTCGATGTTGACGAAATGATCGCAGTACTGTTGATACAACGAAACATTGACACCAAAGACGAAGCCCTGAAATTCTTTAATCCCGACCTCAAAAACCTCTACGACCCCTTCGAAATGGATGGCATGAGGGCAGCATTACAAAGGATAGAGACCGCCATAGATAAAAATGAACGCATACTTGTTTACGGCGATTATGATGTCGACGGCACTACTTCTGTCGCAATGGTCTACTCTTTTCTGGCACAGTTCCACAACAACCTCGATTACTACATCCCCGAAAGGTATAATGAAGGATACGGGGTCTCATACAAAGGTATCGACTATGCTGCGCAAACAGGCGCTTCGCTTATCATAGCCCTCGACTGCGGAATAAAAGCTGTGGAAAAGATAAGATATGCCACCACAAAGAACATTGATTTTATAATCTGCGACCATCACCTTCCGGGCGACGAAACACCAGCAGCCATTGCAGTGCTTAATCCCAAGAAACTTATCTGCAAATATCCCTTCAAGGAACTCTCCGGTTGCGGTGTGGGATTCAAACTCCTCCAGGGTTACTGCATTTACAAAGGGTTCGACATGGATATGTGTTACAGGTACCTCGATCTTGTAGCCGTCAGCATAGCATCAGACATTGTTCCCATTACCGGTGAAAACAGGATACTTGCTTACCATGGCCTTAAAAAACTTAACTCAAGCCCGTGCGAAGGTCTTAAAGCAATAATTAAAACCGCAAAGATCGAAGGTGTTGAACTTAATATCAACGATATAGTTTTTAAGATCGGCCCGCGCATTAACGCAGCGGGCAGGATAAAGAAAGGAATCTTTGCCGTTGACCTACTTACTTCAAAGACAGTCCGTGAGGCCAACGAAAAAGCAAAAGGGATAGACCTCTGTAATGACGAACGCAAGGACCTCGACCAGAATATTTTCAACGAAGCACTTAACCGTATTAAGAACGACAAGAACGCACTGACAAAAAAGACCACTGTTCTGTACGACCCCGAATGGCACAAAGGAGTTGTTGGTATTGTAGCCTCAAGACTCATCGAGTATCATTACAAACCGACAATAATTTTTACCCGTTCCAATGGCTTTATTACAGGTTCGGCAAGGTCTGTTGAAGGATTCGACCTGTACAAGGCTATTGACTCGTGCAGCGACCTACTCGAAAATTACGGCGGCCACATGTACGCAGCAGGTCTGACCCTGAAACCCGAAAACCTCAGCACTTTTACCGAAAGATTCGAAAAGATAGTTGATGAAACGATACAGCCCGAACAAATGGTACCCCGCATTGAAGTTGATGTTGAACTGGCCCCCGAAAAGATCAACGAAAAGTTCTACCGAATTGTCGACCGTTTTCAGCCATTCGGCCCGGGCAACATGACACCCGTTTCTGCCACTTTCCAGATGTCCGACTCCGGCATGGGACGTACTGTAGGAAAAAACAACGAACACCTGAAACTTGACCTGATGCACAAATCCTGCCCCAAGACAATATTCCCGTCCATAGCTTTCCAGATGGGAAGTCTTGTGGAAAAAGTAACTGTCAGCAAGCACTTTGACGTCTGTTACTCCATCGACAAGAACGAATTCATGGGTACAACAAAACTTCAGTTCCGCATACGCGACATTAAGATAGAATCCTGATCCCGCTAGTGTAGTGACAACTAAATATTGCAACATTAATTAATAAAAAACAAAATACAAAAAGCAAATTTCAAACAAATTACAAATTCAAATATTCAATAATCAAACATGGTAAAGCATTAATATTAAAAAGTAGTTTTATAATTAATTTGTCGAAACACTAGCCATGTACAATTCCCGCTATTTGTCTGAAACAGTTTTACCTGAGATCAGGCAACTGCAGCAGCATGGTTTTTATCTCGCTTCCTTTGTAATGATGATGCAGGCAATTGAATACCTCGGCGCCATCCTCGATAAAAAACCACTTAAAGCCCGCGAACAGTCGAAGAAACGTTTCACAAAAGCCATAGACAAACTTTTTGATCCACGTTATAAATATTATAACCGCAACAGTGAATTATACGACCACCTGAGGAATCACCTACTGCACACGCTTTCGGCAGGAAGTTTTTTTGAACTTGTTTCTTTAGCTGAAAGCGGAGAACGAAAGCACCTTACAAAATCGGATGATGGAAAAATAATTCTGATAGCCGAAGAAATGCTGGAAGATATTGAGAAAGCGGCAGGAAAAATCCGAAGCACGAAATCCTAATGGTTGCTTACGCCAGAGGTGACGGAAGACCGAAGTTGGCAGTCGGCAATTGACAGTAGGCAATGCCCACCGCCCATGCCCAACTCCACTTCCAACTTCGTGCTTCTGACTTCCGTCACTTTCGGATTTCGATATTCGGATTTCGGATTTATTCATTAACTTTATACCAAAAACCAAATATTATGTTCACCAAAGAAGTATACACACAGAGGCGCAACAGCCTGCGCAAACTGATCGGCAGCGGCCTTATCCTTTTACCCGGCAATAACGATTCGCCCATGAACTATCCCTCAAACGGATACCGTTTCAGGCAGGACAGCACCTTTCTTTATTTTTTCGGTCTTAACCATGCCGGCCTCGCAGGAGTGATAGACGTTGACAATAACAAGGACATTGTCTTCGGCGACGATGTGGAAATTGACGATATAATCTGGACCGGATACCTGCCCACGTTAAAGGAAAATGCATCCCAGGCAGGTGTAAAGGAAACACATCCCTTCAGCCAACTCAGTGTTGTGTTATCTGAAGCTTTAGCAAAGAAAAGAAAGATACATTTCCTACCTCCTTACCGCTTCGACAACAAGATGCTCCTCCATAAACTTTTGGGAATTATCCCCGACAAGCAGGCAAATTACGCCTCTGATGAACTGAAAAGAACAGTTTCTGCTCTTCGCAGTGTAAAGGACGAGCACGAAATTGCCCACTTAGACGCAATTCAGGATGTGGGTTATACCATGCACACAACCGCAATGAAGATGGCACGCGCTGGTGTTTATGAACGCGAGATAGCAGGCTTTATCGAAGGTATTGCATTGTCACATGGAGGCACAATTTCTTTCCCTATTATCCTGAGCAGAAGAGGCGAGATACTTCACGGCCACGACCACAGCAACAAGTTGAAAAACGGAGACCTTCTTCTGGTTGATGCCGGATTTGAATCGGAAATGTCGTATGCCACCGACAACACCCGCACTTTCCCTGTAGGCGGAAAATTCTCTGAGCAACAGAAGAACATATATAATATTGTATTGAAAGCCCTGGACAGTTCCATTAAAATGATAAAACCGGGCGTGCCCTACCGCGACGTTCATCATCATTCGGCAATCACTATCGCAGAGGGACTGAAAAGTCTGGGACTGATGAAAGGCG
>CAZEWB010000335.1:0-694 GCA_964515655.1 uncultured Bacteroidales bacterium | reverse complement strand
TGTGTTGGGTGTGTTTGGGGGTGTTGGGAAGCAGTGGCACATGGCGCCCATGCAATGTTCTTTCCGCACGGCCTCGGCCACATGATGGGCCTTGATGTCCACGACATGGAAGACATTGGAGAGAACTTTGTAGGCTACGATGACAAAACGACCCGCAGCACACAGTTCGGCACTGCCTACCTGCGCCTGGGACGCAAACTGCAAAAGGGATTTGTACTCACAGTTGAACCGGGTATTTATTTCATTCCCGCACTTATCGATAAATGGAAAAAAGAAGGCATTAACAAGAACTTCATCAACTTTAACGAAGTGAACAAATATATTTCCTTCGGCGGCATACGCCTCGAAGATGATATTCTTGTTACATCGGCAGGTTGCAGGCAACTCGGAAAAAAACGCATACCTGTTGAAATAAAGGAACTTGAAAAATTTATCGGGAAGTAGTATTTTTTTACCACAGAAGTCACAGGGAAGGGACAGTCTTAAAAGTATTATTCGTAGAAAATCAGCCTCGCCCTAACCCTAAAGGGAAGGCTGATTTTCATCAACTTCACCCTTTAGGGCGGGGCAAAAAGTTGATGAAAATCATATATGAAATTCGGTTCTTTGTCAAAATGAATGGGTAATAAAATTGTAATCGTATTAATGAACAATGCCAAATGCTCAATTTTCAATGAGCAATAAAAACAAAAAT
>CAZEWB010000334.1:0-4902 GCA_964515655.1 uncultured Bacteroidales bacterium | reverse complement strand
GTGTTGGGTGTGTTTGGGGGTTTTTTTAATGCTTTGAAGTAGTCGCTTTAATAAGACCCAAGGTCCATAATCCAGGATCCATGCCCCAAGGGACAGCTCCCTTGGAATTTGAAATTTGGGTCTTGGAATTTGGGTCTTTAAAAAGTCAATTTCTCTCTTTTCTATTGAGTAGTCCCTTTAAAATTACTGATCATAATTTGCCAACGGTTCATAATTATTAACTTTGCCCTCAAAATATTTTATCATGGACACAAAGAACAAAGGATTCAACACAAAACTTATCCATGCAGGCGACATGCACGATGAACTGGGAAGCGTAGTTACACCTATTTACCAGACCTCTACATTTTCTTTTAAGAACGCAAAACACGGCGCCGACTGCTTTGCAGGAAAAGATCCGGGATTCATATATACACGAATTGGTAACCCTACAATTGATGCATTCGAAAATAAAATGGCAGAACTCGAGAACGGATATCGCGGAATTGCACTTTCATCAGGAATGGCAGCGGTAACAACTGTATATATGGCTTTTCTTTCCAACGGAAGTCATATTCTCAGTACCAGCGCAGTATATGGTCCAAGCCGCAATGTGCTGGAATCACATTTTGCAAAATTCGGTGTAAAATCAACATTTATCGACACAACCGATATAAGCAGCATTGAAAAGAACATTCTTCCCGAAACAAAACTTCTTTATCTTGAGACTCCGGCAAATCCGACATTAACTATTACCGACATAAAAAAGGCTTCGGAGATAGCACATAAACACGGACTGATAGTAGTTGTGGATAATACTTTCTGCAGTCCTTACCTTCAGAGACCTCTTGACCTGGGCGCTGACATAGTTCTGCATTCACTTACCAAATTCATCAACGGACATGCTGATATCGTAGGCGGAGCGCTGGTGGCAAAAGATCCGGAAATTTATACGAAATTGCGCAAGACCATGATATACATGGGCGGCAATATGGACCCGCATCAGGCATACATGGTGACCCGCGGAGTAAAGACCCTTGCTTTACGTATGGACAGGGCTCAGGAAAATGCTATAAGAATAGCTGAATGGCTCGAAAAGCATCCGAAAGTAGCATCTGTTGCATTTCCCGGACTAAAGTCAAATCCCCAATACGATCTTGCCATGACACAGATGAAAGGCCCCGGGGCAATGATCAGCTTCGAAATGAAAGGCGGCTATAATGCAGGCGTTGCGCTTATGGACAACGTTAAACTTGCTATTCTTGCAGTTTCATTAGGCGGCGTTGAAACCCTTATACAACATCCTGCTTCGATGACACACGCCGGAATGAGCAAAGAGGCACGCGAAGCGGCATATATTACCGATGGCCTTGTAAGATTTTCTGTAGGCATCGAAGACTGCGACGACCTTATAAAAGACCTTGAACTGGCCTTTACACATGTTTAGAATTCTTTAAAACATATTTGAAAATAATTTTCTGTAAAGATGAAACTCGTTGAAGAACTACGCTGGCGCGGCATGATACACGACATTATGCCCGGAACAGAAGAACAGCTTGATAAGGAAATGACGACAGCTTATGTAGGCATTGACCCGACAGCCGACTCTCTGCATATTGGTCACCTTGTTTCCATTATGCTTCTTAAACACCTTCAGAAACACGGCCACAAACCGATAGCTGTAGTTGGTGGAGCTACCGGCATGGTAGGCGACCCAGCGGGAAAGTCAGAAGAGAGAAAACTTCTTGATGAAGGTACTCTCAGGCATAACGAGAAATACCTTACAAAACAGATAGGACTTTTCCTTGACCTCACTTCCGGAAAAACAAATGCTGCAGAGATCGTAAATAACTACGACTGGACAAAAGACTATACATTTTTAAACTTTCTTCGCGAGATCGGAAAGCACATCACGATAAGCTATATGATATCTAAGGATTCAGTACAAAAACGTCTGGATGCCGGTATATCTTTCACGGAATTCTCATACCAGTTATTACAGGGCTTCGATTTCCTTTACCTGTACGAGAACAAAAACTGTAAACTGCAGATGGGCGGCAGCGACCAGTGGGGAAACATCATCACAGGAACTGAACTCATACGCCGCAAGACAGGCGGGGAAGCATTTGCGCTCACATGCCCTCTTATAACCAAAGCCGATGGTGGAAAATTCGGTAAAACGGAAAAAGGGAATGTATGGCTGGATTCCCGCTACACAAGCCCTTACCAGTTCTACCAGTTCTGGATTAATGTTTCGGACGCAGATGCTGAAAAGTACATTAAAATATTCACAATGCTTTCGCCTGATGAAATAACAGAAGCAATCAAAAAACATCAGGCCGAACCTCATCTGCGCCACCTTCAGGGTCTGCTTGCAAAGGAAGTTACAGTAATGGTTCACGGGGAACAGGAATACCTTAAAGCAGTTGATGCTTCACAGATACTTTTCGGAAAAGGCACACGCGAAATGCTCGAAAAAATGGAAGAGGCAACTCTCCTGAACGTTTTCGAGGGTGTTCCCACATTTAATATTCCTTTGGCAGAACTCAGCGCAGGCATTCCCGTACTTGAACTTCTTGCAGTAAAGACAAACATTTTCCCGAGCAAGGGCGAAGCACGCAAAATGCTGCAGGCAGGCGGAGTATCCTTTAACAAAGAAAAAACCGAAGGTGAGCAGATGGTAATAAATTCAAGCTTCCTTTTAAGCAAAAAATACATCCTTGTACAAAAAGGGAAAAAGAATTATTACCTGATAGTTGTGCAGTAAACTTTTTACCCCTTTGTCATTCTGAACGCAGTGAAGAATCTATTGTATATGTACTTTAGATCCTTCACTGCGTTCAGGATGACAAAATGGAAGGATGACAAAATGAGGGACAGAAGAACTACTCAATAACAAACTTACCTTTTGCAGTTTTAGTGTAGAAATTGCAAAACATTGAATTGTTAAAAAAAATCTTCGTAAACTATTAAATAATTATAACTTAAATTGCTTATCTTCGTATAAATAATTTATAACGTATTCGTATGAAAAAAATATTTTCTGTTTTAATAACGCTTACCGTCGGTCTGCAATTGTCTGCACAGTTAACGGTACAGAACGGTCTTACTGCAACGCAGCTTGGCAACAACCTTGCCGGTTCAAATGTATCTGTAACAAATGCGAGTATTACCGGGACTGCCCTGCAGTACGGCACTTTTCATTATACCGGATCGGGATTCCCTTTAACCAGCGGTGTTGTTCTTTCAACAGGCAGCATTTTCGACTGTCACGGCCCGAATGACCAAAGTGGTATGGGAACCGATATGGGTGGCCCGGGACATACGCTTCTGACGAATATTGCCGGAGTTCAGACTTTTGATGCTGTTCAATTCAAGTTCGATTTCGAAGTCCAGTCCGATCAGATCGAATTTCAATACATCTTTGCATCAGAAGAATATAATGAATATGTCGGATCAAGCTATAACGATGTTTTTGCCTTTTTCATTTCCGGGCCCGGAATAACGGGTATGCAGAATATTGCACTCGTTCCCAATACTACGGTTCCTGTTGCCATCAATAATATCAATCTGGGCAACTACTGGCAATACTACCACGACAACGATAACGGTAATACTAACATACAGTTTGACGGTTATACCACAGTTCTCACGGCTAAAAAAACAGGTCTTATCCCATGCCAGACATACACTCTTACATTAGCCATAGCAGATGCCGGAGACGGTATATTTGACTCCGGCGTTTTTCTTCAGGAAAATTCACTTATTCAGGGCACTGTTTCTGCAACTGCAAATACTTTCAGTAGTAACAATACCGCACTTGAAGGTTGTATAAATGCGAACTTTACTTTTCAGCTCGACAGCGCTATTACTGTAAATACAGTTATTCCTATAGGTATCGGTGGTACAGCCATGAACGGAGTGGATTATGAATATGTCGATTCGGTGCTTATTATACCTGCAGGACAGACCTCAGTTACAATGATAATTGATGCACTTACAGACGGCATTCCCGAAGGTCAGGAGACTGTTGAACTATACTTTTCTCCTGCTCCTTGTGAGCCCAAGGACACGGTACAGTTATTCATCGACGATTACCAGACCCTGGAATT
This sequence comes from uncultured Bacteroidales bacterium, assembly GCA_964515655.1. Classification (GTDB taxonomy): domain Bacteria; phylum Bacteroidota; class Bacteroidia; order Bacteroidales; family GWA2-32-17. The sequence goes on along the minus strand of CAZEWB010000334.1, from coordinate 811 downwards.
CCAGACGGATCCCAATGATCTGAGCTGCTTCCAAAGCGGCGACGGAACAGTTGCTTTCACCATTACAGGGGGAAGCCCGCCCTTTACTGTTCAACTTACAGATTCAGCAACAGGAATAACAACAACATATACTACTCTTCCTATTACCGGGTTAAGTGTCGGAACATATTACGTTAAAGTTTTGGACGGCTACGGATGCTGGGCCGAAGATATAATCAGCGGCGCTATTTTCGACGCTGACACTACTTTTCTTCCGGATGGCAACGGGACTTCATACGAAACCAGTGTGTATCTTTCAGGATTTGGTGCAAGTCAGACGCTACAGGATATAAACCAGATCCAGTCAATTTGCCTCAATATGGAACATTCATTTATTGGTGACCTGGAGATCAAATTAAGAGCTCCTGATGCTACTGAAATCATCTTTAAAAATCAGCCCGGTGGTTCAAAAACAAATATGGGTGAACCTGTTGCAGTCGGCTCTAACGATCCACACACCACCGATTTTACACCTGGGGTTGGTTACGATTACTGTTTCACCGCTAATCCCACGTACGGCACTATGGTTGATGAAGCAAATAATTATCATTATACTTATGTTAGTCAGACCGGACTTACATTAACAGACAGTTACCTTCCCGCCGGCTCGTATACATCGGAAGAACCATTGACCGACCTTATAGGCGTACCATTAAACGGCCAGTGGACTATCATTGTAACTGATGATATTCCCAACAACAACGGATATATTTTCAACTGGAGCATAAGCCTTGCTGCCGACCCCCCCACCCCACCAAACACACCCAACACA
>CAZEWB010000333.1:0-4911 GCA_964515655.1 uncultured Bacteroidales bacterium | reverse complement strand
ACTGCTAATTGCCTACTGTCAACTGCAGTTTACCACCGTTGTAAGTGATTAGTGTTTCAGCAGATCAGGGATCAACATTTGTATTTGTAAGTCCGATATTAGCACATGTACCAGTAGGAACATCGTAGGTGTTAATGGTCCAGTGACGGCCTGTAGTTTCTTCGAGACAATAAATGTTTAGGAAACCCTGGGCAATTGAAGAGACCCATCCGTTGTTCACTCCGCATGAAGGCGCAGTTGCCGAATATGTTTCGATAGTTCCTTTAAGATTCTCGCTGGGGTTTCCGGGATTATAAGGAGTTCCGGGAATGATGCAGGCATATACTTTTACATTTGGCCCGTCGAAATTTTTCCAGAATAACAGGTTGGCAGCTGCAACTATATACAGGTTTTTTGTTTCTGTATTGGTATTGCTGTTGGCATCGGTCACTGTGAGTGAAACGTTAAAAGCGCCCTGAGCTCCCCACTTAACAACAGGATTCTGTAATGTTGAAGTTGCAGGATCGCCGCCGGAAAATGTCCATGCCCATGAAACAGGACTTCCGGCAGACTGGTCGGTAAATGTTACATTCTGAAATGACACAACAAGCGTATTATCGGCGGTAAAATCAGCGTCAAGGGTTCCGCCCGAAGGATTGGTAACAGTAATATATCCGGTCTTTGCTTCAGTATCGCTGCCCTCTGCATTTGTAGCAGTAAGCGACACATCATATGTTCCGGCGGAATTGTAAGTGATAGTAGGATTCTGATTTGTTGAAGTGGAAGGCGTTCCTCCTTCAAAGGTCCATGACCAGGAAGTAGGATCTCCTGTGGAATTATCGGTAAAACTTACCGTGTGAGTCTTTACAATGGAAGTTGCACTTGCTGTAAATGCAGCATCAGGCGCAGTCGCAGTCGCCTTATCTTTTTTACATCCGTACCATACTGTTGTTCCGGCAATCAGGATAGCGGAAAAAAGAAATATCGCTTTTTTCATACTTTAATGAATTTGTTTTTTCAAAGATACAAAAAATAATACTGTAAAGTCTAATTGCTATTTAAGAATCTTCCTTTTTTCTGCTTCCTGCAGTATCATCATTTGTTGAATAGCAATCTTGTTTAGCTTTATAAGCCTGTCTTTTTGTGAAAGCCCTTCATTAATGAATACTGCATTAAGGTTTTCCATATTTGAAAGACAAATCAGTTCATTAATTGAAGCATAATCCCGGATATTCCCTTTTAAATCCGGATTTGCATCTCTCCATTCCTTTGCAGTAACGCCAAACAATGCAATATTCAGGACATCAGCCTCACTTGCATATATAATAGATGTTTGAGCTGATGTAAGTTCCCTTGGAATAAGATTCTGTTTTATAGCATCGGTATGAATATGATAATTCAATTTTGCTAGTTCCCTTTTAGCTGACCATCCCAGTTGTTTCTGTTCTTCTTCCTTTAAACGTTGAAACTCTTTTACAATATATAATTCAAACTCAACAGATATCCAGCTGGCAAATTTGAAAGCAATGTCTTTATGAGCAAAAGTTCCTCCATATCTGCCTGACTTTACAACAAAACCAATAGCACCAGTTGAGGCAACCCATTTATTTGGAGACATTGTAAAAGCATTTAAACCGGCCTCTTTTCTAAACCCCTCGAATTCGAGGGGTTTAAAATTTGGATTATACAGTGTTTCCCAAATTCCGAGAAATTCAATTGTATTCCGATTTCTCATCCAGTTGCCAATAACCGCACTTGTATCATCGGTTTTATACTTTGCAATATCAGTTAGTGAAATATAATCGTTATTGTTTATTGAAATTACAACTACATCGATTTCTTTTACATTAATCTTTTTATTCATAAGAATAATATAAATTATATAAGACTTTTCAGATATTTTGCTTTCTCAAACATTTCGCTGTATTTCGCCATATCACTTCCACCCGCCGTTGCATAAAAGGGCTGGCCACCGCCACCACCTTTTACCACGGAAGCAAGGTCTTTTACAATTTTTACAGCGTTCATACCTTTTTTAATAAGGTCATCGGAAAGGAGGACGTTTATCACGATCTTTTCGCCTGATTTTGAAATGATCACAAGCAATATAGATTTACGTTCGCCTTTTATCTGCCATGCCACATCCTTAACAATACCGGGATTTCCGGTAGCTGTTTCTACAACTGCAAAATCAACTCCGTTAATGTTTTCGAAAGACGTGTTCACCTGTTCTTTCAGCGAAATCTTTATCTGATCTTCGTAAGCGCCAAGTTCGGTTCTCATTTTTTCGTAATCGTTCTGCAGGGCTTTCAGATTTTTAAGAATATCGGGAGGATTGTTAAGTGCACCGGAAATTTCATGGATCAGGTTCTCCTTCTGTCTTATATAATTCAATGCACTCTGTCCGCTGATGGCCTCGATACGCCTTATTCCCGAAGCAATTGATGATTCGGAAACTATTTTGAACAAACCTATCTGCGATGTGTTTTGAACATGGGTACCACCGCATAATTCAACAGACCTTCCGAAACGGATAACCCTTACCTTATCGCTGTACTTCTCTCCGAAAAGAGCCATAGCGCCCATTTCGCGGGCTTTATTGATATCCATCTCTCTTTTTTCATCGAGAGGAATGCTTTCAACTATCAGCAGGTTTACCAGCAATTCAACTTTCTGCAATTCTTCGTCCTCTACCTTTTTAAAATGCGAGAAGTCGAAACGGAGATAATCGGGATTCACAAGCGAGCCTTTCTGTTCAACATGATTACCCAGCACTTCCCTTAATGCATAATGTAAAAGGTGTGTTGCAGAGTGATTGCTCTGGATCGAAAAACGGGAATACAAATTTACTTTTGCCTCAAACACATCTTTCGGTCTTTCGGGAAGTGCATTAAGAATATGTATGGTCAGATTATTATCCTTAAGTGTATTTATGACCTGGTAATCCTTATTTCCCGAACGCAGAATTCCTGTATCACCAACCTGACCGCCACTTTCGGCATAAAAAGGAGTTTTGTCGAGAACTACCTGGTATTGCGCTTTTCCTTTCTGCTCGCTTTTGCGGTATTTCAGGATCTTTGCATCACTTGAAGTATTGTCATAACCAACGAATTCAGAATCGCTGCCTTCGCTCACCTGCACCCAGTCGCCGGCCGAGACCTTTGCATCGCTTCGGCTTCGCTCACGCTGTCCTTCGAGACATTTTTTAAAGGCGGGCATATCAACTTCAAGGCCTTTTTCCTTTGCCATTATTTGTGTCAGATCGATCGGAAAGCCGAAAGTATCATAAAGTTCAAATGCGAATTCACCGGGGATGGTCTTTTTTCCTGAATTTTTCGAAATATAATTATCAAAGCGGACAATGCCATTTCCGAGAGTACGGAGGAATGACTGTTCCTCTTCTTCTATTACAGATTTAACAAGCGCTTCCTGACTTTTTAATTCAGGGAAGAACTCCGACATCTGTTTTGAAAGAACAGGAAGCAGTTTGTACATAAAAGGTTCCTGCAGTCCAAGGAAAGTATATCCATAACGCACAGCACGTCTGAGAATGCGGCGAATCACATATCCCGCTCCTGTATTGGAAGGTATCTGGCCGTCGGCAACTGTAAAAGCGACTGCTCTTACATGGTCTGCAATAACACGTATAGCAACATCGGTCTTTTCTGTTTTTCCGTAGGCAACTCCGCTGATCTTCGATATTTCAGAAATAAGAGGTTTAAAAACATCAGTATCGTAATTCGACTGTTTTCCCTGCACTACCATGCAAAGCCGTTCGAAACCCATACCTGTATCAACGTGTTTTTTTGGCAGAGGCTGCAGCGAAGTATCGGCCATGCGGTTATACTGAATGAATACAAGATTCCATATCTCAATTACAAGCGGATTCCCTGTGTTGACAAGTTCGCGGCCTGAGGATTTCTTTCTTTCCGCTTCGGAACGTATATCAATATGTATCTCCGAACATGGACCGCAGGGACCGGTCTCGCCCATTTCCCAGAAATTGTCTTTTCTTGAACCGGAGATGATCCTGTTTTCATCAACAAATTTTTTCCAGATGTTGCAGGCTTCGCTGTCAGGGTCAAGTTTTTCCTTTTTGTCCCCTTCAAAATATGTTACATATAATTGTTCCTTATTGATCTTTAACACTTCAGTAAGATATTCCCACGCCCACGAAATTGCCTCTTCCTTGAAATAATCGCCAAAGGACCAGTTGCCAAGCATTTCGAACATGGTATGGTGATATGTGTCGAATCCAACTTCCTCAAGGTCATTGTGTTTACCTGAGACACGGAGGCATTTCTGCGAATTGGCCACTCTTGAATTTTCAGATCTGACATTTCCGAGGAAAATATCTTTGAACTGGTTCATCCCTGCATTTGTGAACATCAATGTCGGGTCATTTTTGACCACTATAGGTGCAGAATGGACGTATTTATGCTTTTTCTCTGTGAAAAACCGGATAAAACCGGAACGAATTGCTTCAGAAGTCATTTTATAAGAATTTTTATGAGAACCGGGTTGCAAAATTAGATTTTATTTAATTAATTTGCAGAAGGAGTGAACAAAAGTTCTCCACATAGATGTCAAAAATCAAATATCGCTTTAATCCCGACACCCTGACTTACCATCGCATCGAGGAAGGTTTTCTGAAAAAACTCCTGCGTTTTCTTCCGCATATAGCCTTATATTTAGTTATCGGAGTCATAAGCATTGTAACTTATGCATATCTGGTTGACTCACCAAAGGAAAGAATGCTCAGAAGGGAAAACCGCCAGCTCGTATTCCAGTATGAACTTCTGAACAATAAGGTCATGGATATTGAGCAGGTACTAAGGGATATCGCATATCGTGATGACAATATTTACCGTACGATATTTGAAGCAGAACCAATTCCAAGACTGTGCGCGATGCAGGTATCGGTGGTGTCAA
>CAZEWB010000332.1:0-4938 GCA_964515655.1 uncultured Bacteroidales bacterium | reverse complement strand
TCGGCGGTAGCGAAATGTTCGACTCAAGCAATTTGGTCATGTAAATACCGTTTTCCTGGAATTCGGGTTTCAGCTTGTCGCCGATAAGTTTCGACATTTCGTCGTAATTGGCAGCAAGATCCAGGATAGGTATCTTACATTCACCCAATGCATCGGTAAAGCGTGTAATTACAATGCTTTTCAGCTGGTCGGTAACCTTTTCCGTAGTAAATTCACCATCGGTACCTACTATTTCCCTGATGAATTTGGAAGCATCAGACACTTTCATAGAATAGTTGCCGAAAGCGCGGATGCGGATAGGGCCGAATTCAGGGTCACGAAGCATGATAGGGTTTGGTGTTCCCCATTTAAGATCGGTGAACTGTTTTGTGTTAACAAAGTAAACTTCTGCTTTGAACGGGCTGTTGAAGCCGTATTTCCACCCTTTAAGAGTTGAAAGAATCGGCAGGTTCTCGGTAGTAAGAGTGTACATTCCCGGAATAAACACGTCTGCAAGCTGACCTTCGTTAATAAAAACAGCAACCTGCGATTCGCGGACGGTAAGTTTTGCCCCGGTCTTGATCTCATTGTTGTGCCGTTCGAAACGATGCACCATTGTATCTCTTGATGGATCTATCCATTCAACGATATCAATAAATTCGCCTTTAATTTTGTCCCAAAGTCCCATAATATTTAGTTTTAAAGTTTGATTTTCATTTTTACTGAATTATCCTGTCAACGAAAAGTATTCCGCTCAAATGGTCTATTTCGTGCTGGAAACAGATAGCCGTGAACTGTGAGGAAGTATAACCGTCAACAACTTCGCTTACATGTGTACCGTCTATCTTATCATATTCAATTCCAACAGCACGGAACCGGTCAGTCTTGCCACTGATACCGGGAACTGACAAACAACCGTCGCCGATGAAACCTATCTTAAGCACCGATGTCATTGTGATTTTCGGATTCAGGTAAACTTCATTAGGACGCCCTGGTTTATCCTGCCTTTTTACCCAGCAGATGTTACGTCTGATACCTACCTGGGGAGCAGCAATACCAACTCCGCCGACTGCTATCATTGCTTTTTGCATTCTACTAATTAATGTCATAAGTACAACATCATTTGTATCGGGAAATACGTTAAAACACATTGAACGAAGCACCATAGAGTCAAGTAAATTTGTTGTAAGGTATATGCGAAGTGCCAGTGTTGTATCGCCTGAAAGTATGGTGTCGCGCTCCTGTTGTGACCATGAAAGATCAGATACAGGATTTGTGTTCTCCTTGTCCTTTTTGCAGGATAAAAGCAAAAATGACGGAACCAAAAGTAAAAGGAGCAACTTTTTCATTTACCAATTTTTTACGAAATTAAGTTATTTTAATCAGATTGCAAAAAAAAATATGCTTAATCGTTTGTTTACCACTAAAGCAAATAAATTTTCTTCATTTGCCCCGGCCCTAAAGGGAGTGAAGAAAATCAATTTGCTCCCTTTAGGGTGGGGTGAACAAATTGATTTTCATACAATAAACATATTGCAGGTAAACAAACGAAAAGTCAAAATAAACAGTAGTGAATTTGGTTATACTTTCTTAAAATTATTCCACCATTATTTTTCCTCTGAAAGTTCTGCTCTCACTTGTAAGTTCTATAAAATACATCCCTGCTTTAAGATCTTTCCTCTCAACTATTATTTCATTACCCGTTACATTTTCTGCCTTTCTCACTATCCTTCCTTCGGAATCTTTTAATGTAAGCCGGAAAGTTGTATTATCGGGATTGAAGAATTTGATGGTTGTGCTTTCAGTTAAAGGATTTGGGGAAATGCTCAATGCATTTGAGTAATAGCCTTCGTTCTGAGCAATACCTACAAGTGTGGTGTTGTCTTTTCTGTTGCTGTATGATCTTGTTTCCGGTAATCCTGTAGTATTACATCCTCCTGCTTTTTCTACTCCCACAATGTAATAATATATCTGAAAAACATTATTATCATTATAACTATTTGTACCGCCTGGCACTGAATCAAGAATTTGCATGTTATATGGCGTGGTACCTCTGTATATAAAGTAATTTGCCGGAACAAAAATGCCGCTTTCATCAATATAATCGTTCCAGTTCAATCCCATGGTCGAACCAAATGCTGCTATTGTAAGATTTACCGTTTTATGGTAAAAACTTCTGTTTGACTCACCTCCGCAACTATCCACTACAGTTATTTTATATCTGTTTGAATTTGACTCCGGGTTACTGGAAAGATCAATATATAAAGACGGGTCGCTGAATGGCACATAGCCTATCCCCATATATACATTTGTTGCAATTTCTTTGTAAATGCTATAACCCATCACTCCTGCAGTGGATGTCTTCTCCCACATTATCTTGTTTTTCCATGTGGATGTATCCACTGTCACCAGACATATTTGCTCAGGAGATAAAATGTTAACAGTAACGGTCGCCTGATCACTGGCTATGCATCCATTAGGTGTTGATAACGTAACTGTATATGTGGTCGTATATATCGGGCTTGCTGACGGATCAGATACATTCGGAGCGCTTAGACCTGTTGCAGGCTGCCAGTCGTATGTGAGCGTCCCTGAACCCGAATAATTATTTGTTGTACTTAAAATAACAGGAGTGCCACAAGTGGTTGAAGCATCGCTGACACTTATTGTCAAAGGATCGACATTAACAACTACCTCATTTGTAGCAGAACATCCATCTGCGGTAATTGTTACAGTATATGTAGTTGTCGTTATCGGTTCTGCAACCGGGTTTGCAATATCTGTTGCACTCAAACCTGTTGTTGGAGACCAATCATAAGTCAGCGTTCCAACTCCAGTGTAATTTGTATAGACATTATCAAATTGTACTGACCCTCCGCATACGATGGTCTTGTCTGTACCTGCATCTGCTGTTAATCCTGAATAGTAATTTGCCGGATTGTTTGAAGCATCATTTGTATTATAGTTTTCCCTTCCTGAACCTCCGTTATATTCACAAACCATCACTCTGTATGTCGTATTGCAAATCAGTCCCAGTATATCGACCGAATTACCTGTCCCGTTGTAAACACAGAACCAGCCTGTACTGCCTATCTGACTTCCGCTGCCAAATGTGTTGTCTTCAGAATAGGTTGTATATTTCGAAGGTAAAGCGCTGCCTGTATCTCCGATTTTGATAAATACCACTCTGTCAGTTCCGCTTCCGTTTGTCCATGCGACCGTAGAATTGTTTGTAGAGTTATTCGAAAAAATGATATCGTATGCCTGCGATACAGGTATAGGAAAATCCGTGATCTGGTTTGCCGGATTTTCTGAAGCAGTGCTTATATTATATTGCTCATTCCCCGGTGTGCCATTGTACTCACAGACCATCACCCTGTATGTCGTGTTTGGCGTAAGATTACTTACGTTTACTATACTGTCTGCATCGTTATAGACACAATACCAGCCGGAGGATCCTATCTGAGTTCCATTTCCAAATGCAGCATCAGCAACATAAGTACTGGAATCAACCGGAACTGCATTACCTGTATTATCCTGTTTGATAAAAAACGTACGTTTTGTTCCATTGCCTTTGGTACAGCTTACAGTGAATCCATTTTCTGTAACATTGCTGAACGTTATGTCTGAAGCCTGTATTGAAGGAGTTGCGAAAATAGTTGTAAAACTATTTGGATTATTTGTCATTGAATCCGTATTGTAATATTGAACGCCGGTATAATCAGTATATTCACAAACCATCGCTCTGTATGTAGTGTATGGAGAAAGTCCGTTTATTGTTACCGAAGTTCCTGTTCCATTATATACACAATACCAGCCGATAGTCCCGATCTGGCTGCCAACGCCAAAATCATTATCTGCATTATATGCTGTTCCGTTTATTGGAAAAGCAGTTCCAGTTGCAGATTGTTTAAGAAATACTGCCCTTTTCGTTCCCCCGCCGTTTGTCCAGCTGCAGGTTACACTTGTGTCATTAATATTATTAAAATTAATATTTAACGCCTGATTGATGGGGAGGAGTTTTGTTACAAACGCATCATAAGGACCATTATAACTCACATCAAAAGCTCCCGGAGTTGTAGGATAAGTTGACGTAGTATAACCTGTTAAAAAAACGTTTCCGCTGACATCAACAGCTATTGAATAAGAAGTTCCGTCTCCTATAAAAGTTGAATAGATTAAAGTTGAACCGGTAGTATTAAGTTTAGTCACAAAATATCCTCCAAGATTTCCATATGCCCCCGGAGTAGTCGGATAGCCCGAACCTGAAGTGCCCGAAAAAAAAGCATTTCCGATACTATCAACCACAATTGAATAAGCAGTTCCCGGGCCAAGAAAAGTAGAATAAATCAGTGCTGAACCGGAAGCATTTAGTTTAGCTACAAATACATCGTTCCCATTAAAACTCTCATCATATGCGCCTGTTGTTGCGGGGAAATTCATAGATATAGTATAACCAGTTATAAAAGCATTTCCACTAGTATCAATCGCTAGCGAATAACCATAATCATCACTGCCTCCACCAATCAATGTAGAATATATCAGGGCAGTACCGGTAGCATTCAGCTTGGTTACAAATGCATCATTGCTTCCATTATTCGTTTCGTTATATGCTCCTGGAGTGGTGTAATAATCAGTTGATGTTGTATAACCGGTAATAAAAGCATTTCCGTTGATATCAACAGCAATTGATTTACCATAATCTGCAATGGACCCACCAATAAATGTAGAATAAACTAGTGCAGAACCAGTAGCATTCAGTTTAGTCACAAATGCATCCCAACTATTTAGACTAACATCATACGCACCTGCAGTGGTTGGAAAATCTCCATTGCCTGTATAACCTGTAACATAAGCATTTCCGCTGTTATCAATTGCTATTGAATAACCTGCATCAAATTGAGCGCTTCCTCCAACAAACGTAGAATAAAACAGGGCTGAACCTGTAGCATTCAGTTT
>CAZEWB010000331.1:3329-4941 GCA_964515655.1 uncultured Bacteroidales bacterium | reverse complement strand
TGTGTTGGGTGTGTTTGGTGTTTGTTTTTTAACCTTCCTTCAAGAAGAGAGGTATTGCTTTGTTTTTTTGCAGAAATATATTCCCTGAATTCGCTAACTTCGTTTCTGTTTGCTTTAAAATGTTTGTCGTAATATGTACAAACTTCAGGTGAAGCGCTACCGTCATTTTCCAGAGGTCCCGGCCATGCTTCATTTCCTCCCGAACGGTAACTGTTTCCCCATGCATATATCTGTCCGTTCTGATCTTTACCTCCTATCCATAAAAATCCGCTAAACATTGAGTATTTTCCGCTGCCTTTAGGTACTTCGTAAGAAGGATTACTGACAAGGTCCCACCACATGTCGCCGCCGTTCAATATCAATGCACGTACATAATTTATTTCGAGATAAACAGAGGAAGTGGGAGCAAGGCAGCCGGCGGGGGTTTGGGCAATAGAAAATCCTGTTATTGCAACTAATAGTAAAGTACAAAGATATTTTCTGGTATTCATCAGTTTAGAATAACATATACAAAGATAAGACATTATTAATAATCAGAATAAATATATCTGTAAATTGCTTTAACGGGTTTCCTAACAACGATTGTGATTTTCCGAACAGCGATTTCCATGTAGTCGCATTGTTAATCCCCTGACGGGGAATACGGTTTCTACCTGGTCACTCGACACAGTCGAGCGACAGGAAAGCTTGCGCTAAAGGTTGTAGTAATCGAACCTCTGCGAATGTGACGCTGTAATAGTTGACGATTACCATTAACAATGACCTAAAACCATACCCGCTGCTAGTACCAAAGACATAGACCAAGGAGTTGTGTTTATCCCCAAAATATTCGTATATTTATGCACTAATTAATCTTAAGTTATGTTCAGATATACTATCATCGCGTTGGCATTGTTATTTGCTGCTTCTGCCGAAGCGCAGGAGAAATACAGCAAGCAGATACAGGACAGTATTGAAGTTCTGAAGGATGTGTACCATTCGGTTTTTAAAACGGAAAGGCTGTTTGTATATAATGACACATTACTTATTGTACCTGAAAATAACGGTTGTGCGGGTGACTACACAAAGATCCCCATACTGAATGCCGGTTGCAGATTCGAGGACCAGAAAATATTATTTACATGCAATTCTGTGGATGGCACTATTCCTAAATGCATTGTGAGAGAAATAAAAAATACGGGCAGCCGTGGCAGTGATTTTAAATTCCTGGATTCGAAAACCATCAGTTTTATGCCGGGGGAAAGCGCAGTGCCCCTCGACAGGCTGGCCGGTCTTATGATCTATGTTGTAAATGCTGTTCAGAAATACTGATAAATCTGATATTATGGTAAAATATACTATCATCGCGTTAGCATTGTTGTTAGCAGTTTCTGCTCAGGCACAGGTGCAATACAGCAAGCAACTGCAGGACAGTATTGATGTTCTGAAAAGTGAGTATGATAAACTTTATAATTCAGAATCGATATCAATATTCAACGATACTTTGCTTATTAGTTATGAATCGAATGGTGTTGCGGGTGATTATACGAAAATTCCTTTACTGAATGTCAGTTGCAGTTACGAGGAAAAGATGATAGTATTTACATGTAAATACTATCATCTTTTCCTCGTA
>CAZEWB010000331.1:0-3319 GCA_964515655.1 uncultured Bacteroidales bacterium | reverse complement strand
TGTGTTGGGTGTGTTTGGGTTGTGGTTTCGACCAAATGGAATCATACATTATCAAACTCTGGCCCGGTGAAGAAGCGAAGTCGCTTGAAAGAATTGCTGGCACTATGATCTATGTAATAGGTGCTATTCAGAGAAACAAGAAGTAGAAATTGCCGCAGATTACACAGATAATAATCTGTGCAAATCTGCGAAATCTGTGGCAATTGCTTCTGACCTATAAAATCAAACATGCATCCCCGTAGCTGAGGAAGCGGTAGTTGTTATCGAGTGCATACCGGTACATGTCCTTCCATTTTTTGCCCATGAAGGCTGAGACAAGCAAAAGCAGAGTGCTGTGTGGCTGGTGGAAGTTGGTTATAAGGATATCTGTGAACATGAAGCGGAATCCGGGAATTATCATTAACGAAGTTTCTGCTGAAATGCTTTCCAGATGGTGCTTGTTCATATACTCAAGAAAAACCTTACAGACTTCTTTTCTGCCGTTGAATTTATGTTCATAAGTTTCCCATTGTGAAATGCTGAAATACATAGTCATGCTGAAGCCGGTTTTTTGTATCTGAGCAGCAATTGCTGCAAGGCTTTCCATTGTCCTAACGGAAGTGGTTCCTACAGCGACGATCTGTTTATCGTGTTTTAAAATGTTTTCGATAAATGAACGTGGAATAATGATTTTTTCGCTGTGCATTTTGTGTTCAGTGACGTTTTCAGTCTGAACGGGCAGAAATGTCCCTGCGCCCACGTGCAGGGTCAGTTCTTCGAAAGCAAAGCCCTGTTTGCGCATTTCGTTCATCATTTCTTCAGTGAAATGAAGGCCGGCTGTAGGCGCTGCGACCGACCCCGGTATACGTGAGAATACGGTCTGGTAATCTGACCTGTCGCGCTCTTCGGCTTCGCGTTTAATGTAAGGGGGGAGAGGAATGTGGCCGTACGCTTTAAGCACTTCGGAAAATGCGATGCTGCAATCCCAGCGAAAAAGGACCTTGTCGCTTCCGGTTTTTTCTGCTGTAAGAGTGACCGTTTCGTTTCCAAGAGAAAAAGTCCCGGAAAGTATGTCGCCCTTCCATTTCTTCGCGTTGCCAATCATGCAGTTCCAGGTGCATTCGCCTGTTGAGTTGAAGACCTGCTCGTATGATGAAGGCAGTACCGGTTCAAGCAAAAAGACCTCGATCCTTGCACCGGAATTCCTGCGGAAAATAAAGCGTGCATGTATAACTTTTGCATTGTTAAGGACGAGCATTGAGTCTGCAGGCAGGTGTTTCCCGGCTTCGCTGAAAGTTATTGTTGAGAACCCATTGCAGTCTGAAACAAGCAGCAGTGACTTTTCGCGTTCCTTCAACGAGTATTTTGCAATACGGTCTTCGGGCAGTTCGTAAAAGATATCTTCGGGTGATATTTCGGGAAGAATTTTCATATTGCTGTATAAATACCTAATTGCATTTTTGATGCTAGGTTTGTTATTACCAACAATACTAATAAGGAAAAATCCCGAAAGGGATTTAATGTTAATAACCCCCGACGGAGTCGGGGGTTATATAAACAATATGGAAAACAACCCTGAAGGGGTTGAATACATATGGATTTGTTGGAAAACACCTTGAAGTTGATTTGTGTAAATGTATTCATAATCGTAATGTTAAGAACTTTTTTTCACTTCAAAACGTAATTTCATTCAAAAAAACCTAATTTAGCAAAAAAACATGGCCGATTTACATTCCATAGAACCAGGCGATAAAGTACGTTTCCTTAACGAAAAAGGCGAAGGAACAGTTTCGCGCAAAGACAAAAAATACGTACACGTGCTGGTGACCGAAGGCTTTGAGATACCTGTACTTCCGAAAGAGATCGTAGTAATAGAAAAAGCATCAAAGACTGTGGAAAATGCAACAAAACAGGACACCAGTTTTCAGGTCAACTATAATTACGCCGAAAGGGAAGATGATTTTGATGCAGGAAAAGAAAGTACTGAAACCGCGGGAGAACTCATCAATGAACTCTTTCTGGCATTTGTAAAGAAAGAAAAGGAAATAGAATTATACCTTATAAATCCCGGTGATTATTTCGTTTATTACTGCATCAGCGCTACAAAAAAGGATGGCCCGTCTTTTACAGATGCGGGGAAACTTGAGCCCGGCATGCAGGCAATTATTGATACAAAAGAGCAGGCGAGGGCAGTGGAGTGGGACTCTTTAAAGGTTCAGTGTATCGTTTTTCATCCTAAGCAAACCGATGTGGCACCTGTTATTGACAGGACAATTAAAGTAGCAGCGAAACTGATGTTCAATGAAATTTTTACAGCGAATGACTTTTTTGATGAGCCATCAGTAATCCTGGATCTTCTTGATAAAAACCCGCAGATACCCGACATAAAAAAAGAGGCAGAGAGAATTCTGGCAGAAAAAGAGAATGAAGAAGAGGATAAATCAAAACGTTTTCAGAAAAGATCCGAAAAGGAGATCGTTGAAGTTGACCTTCATATTGAAAAACTGCTGGAGAACTTTAATACCATGACCAACCACGAAATGCTGACATACCAGATGAATCATTTCAGGAAAGAACTGGAGTCGGCGCTAAAGAATAGGGACAAAATTTCACGAATAGTGTTTATTCATGGCATTGGCAACGGAACTCTGAAACTGCAGCTGCGTAAGCAACTCGAAGATATGTATCCCTTCCTTTATTTTCAGGACGCATCTTTTGCCGAATACGGGTTTGGAGCGACGATGGTGATGCTGGACAGGATTCGTAAATAACGGGTGGTAAGCCACTATCATTCAAGTTCAAAGACCCAAGACCCAAATCTCAAATTCCGAGGTAACTTTCCCTTGTTCATTGTTAGTTGCTTGTTTGGCATTGGACATTTTTATAGTTTTAATGAACAATGCCAAATTTTCAATTTTCAATAATCAATAATTTAAGGAGTATGCCCAAAGCCTCAAGTCCAAAATTCCAAGACCCAAATTTCAAATTCCAAGGAAGCTGTATAGTGTAGTGACAACTAAATATTGCAACATTAATTAACAAAGAACAAAATACAAAAAGCAAATTTCAAACAAATTACAAATTCAAATATTCAATAAACAAACATGGTAAAGCATTAATATTACAAAGCATAGATGTTTTGAATTTTGAACTTCAGAACTCCTGACCTGTTCATGTAATTCAACTATTTACAATTTTACAATCGCAAAATGAAAATAGACGACTCCGAAGGAGTCGAATGTGAATAACCCCGTGCAAATGAGCGAAGCGAATGCAGCACGGGGTAAGAAAACCACAAAAATGATTTTGGCGGAAAATTTGCCTTTTATGCAAATTTTAT
>CAZEWB010000330.1:0-4965 GCA_964515655.1 uncultured Bacteroidales bacterium | reverse complement strand
AATTAATGGTTTGTTTAACATCTTCATCATAAATCCCTGATTGAGCTTTAACTTCTAAAATCAAGTTCCCATAAACTACAAAATCTGCATTGTATTTTCTTTTCAAAAATCGTCCTTTATATTCAATAATGTAAGGCTTTTCTCTTTCATAATGAATTAAATTATCCGTAAATTCTATTTCAAGAGCATCCTTATAAACAATTTCTAAAAATCCTTTCCCTAAAACTTTATGCACTTCCATTGCTAAACCTATAATTTGATAAGTTTCTTCCCGCATTGGAAAATTTTCTTTTCTTGAATAAAATGTTTCAGGTTCTTCAACTATTACCATAATTTTTTATTTTTAATCTGTGAATGAAATCTGTGCAAACCTGTGTAATCTGTGGCAACATGAATACCGTAAAATGCGGGGCTGAATAGTTACAATAAATTTAAAGATTAAAAATATACAGATAAATCTAACCATATTTTGTTTTAATAGCTATTTCAATACTTCTTTAAGTTTTTCATTAAGAGCAGGGCCCCTGAGATTTTGAGCAACTATAACTCCTTCGGGGTTAATAAGGAAATTTGACGGAATACTGTTTATCCCATATAATTTTGCAGGTTCCGAATTCCAGTATTTAAGGTCGCTGCCATGCTGCCATTTTCCGACCCCGTCTTTTTCTATAGCCTTTATCCAGTCATCCTTGCTCTGGTCTAACGAAACCTGGAAAATAGTAAAGTTCTTTTTACTGAATTTGTTATACACATTAACGAGATTGGGATTTTCGTTCCTGCAGGGTCCGCACCAGGCTGCCCAGAAATCGAGCAATACCCATTTACCCCTATACGAAGAAAGCGAAATGGAACCGCCGGATGGAGTATTAACAGTAAAATCAGGAGAAGTCTGGCTTTCCAGTGGATTTGCATTTTGCTGAAGATAAGGCTCATATTGCCTTTTCATCTGTAAATACTGGCTATGGAAGTCCTGTGCATGAACCGAACGCGGATGGGCTTTTAACAATGCCGAATCTATCATTGTATAGTACTCATAATCATTCACAAAATTAAATACAGGGTTCCTTGCATCGAAAGACTGAAAGATCGCCGGTAAAACGGCAAAAGATGATGGATTTTGCTTAATGAAACTGAAAACAAAATTTCGGTGCTCCTCAACAATCTTATTTACTTCAACAGATATTACATTTCTTATTGAGTCGATATTAGTTGAATCGGCCTTTTCCACCTGCTCGGTTTGTATCTGCTTAATGCGTCCGAAAGTTTCCATTAACTTAGATTGAAGGATCCTGATCTCTTCAGAGACCTTAGAACCGGTAACCTTGTATGATCCCGAAAAGTTTTCAAAACCTGTTTCAATATCTATTACCGAACCGGAGTCGGCATAAAGCAGAATTGGATTTGTTTTATCGAAATAAAGATTGTAAAAATTTCCACTGTTGGTAATCCCGCGGAATACGAACATATCGTCGGAATCAATTATTGCTGAGTCTATTGTCTGAGCACATGATAAATATATTGTTTTCCCTTTTCCACCGTTAACAGAACCGGCTAATTCAAAATTATAGTTATTCTGCGAGCAGGATAAAAGGAAAATTGAGCCTATCAGGAATAAAAACCGCATATTTTTTCTGCAAAAGTAAAAAGATTGAAAAATAAATTTTAAGGCCGAATTGGCTTTATACAAGTATTTTAAGTATAATTAACTTTTAACTCAACACCTCAAATTGTAATTTCACCATAATTTGCTCATAAAACGCAACTTTATGTATATTTGCACCGTAAAAGACTCTGGTTTTTATTAAAATCTGGTTGTATGAGTGGGAAAAATAAACTGTGGTTATTGTCGGGACTGATTTTGATGGGGGTTTCAGGTTATTCACAAAACGAAAAAGATACATTATTTAATGATATGGGGGTTTCTATTTCTCCTTCTTCCATGCACCTGTCGGTAAAACCCGGCACTTCGGTCACCAAAGAGATACGTGTAAATAACGACACAAAAAAGAAATATGAGTTTCAGGTTGGTTTTAACGATTTTGAAATGGGCACCAATGGAAAACCTGTTACTATTAATCCTGTTGAAAGCAAGTATGCATTATCAAAATGGACTACTGTAAGTCCTTCGTATTTTGTACTTGAGCCGGGTGAAGACATTAAACTTAAGATGATTATAACTATTCCTGATGAAGAAGGCGCTTATGTGGCAGCATGGACAATTGTAACAATTGAACAGATTACCGAACGTCCTCCGCTCGACGAAGGTGTTCACCCGAACCGCTTGTCAATGGGCGTTCTCAACTCGTTCGGGTTCGGTGTTTACCTTTATCAGAATCCGCCCAATGTTGTTCTTAATAAATTGGATATCACGAACCTGTCCTACAACGAAAAAGAAAAAAAGGTAACCATGTCTGTTAAAAACAGTGGCGATGGTATCAGCTATTGCACCTCATACCTCGAACTTACTAATTTAAAGACCGGTGAACAGAAAAAACTGCAGTCAAAAATGTTCACAATTTTGCCCCAATACAACAGGGAATTCAGTTATGATCTGGGCAGTGATATTCTTCCCGGAAAATACTCCGCCGTAGGAGTAATTGATTACGGCAACAAAGAAGAGCTTGTTGCTGCTGAACTTGAGTTTGAAATAAACTAAAAATAACCAAATGTTTAACTAAATCAAAAATGCCTATGAAAAAGTGTTTTTTAAGTTTTGCCCTCGTGGCAATGTTCAGTGGCCTATCGTTCGGCCAGTTAATTGACGAAAAGAACGTAACAATTACTATGGATCTGCAACCTGTTTTGCAGCTTAGTATGACAACTCCCGACCAGGTAGAATTTATCTTTGATGACATCAAGGATTACTACAGCGGGATAACAAAGTATGCAGCAACAATCCTTAAGGTGTCATCATCTGTATCATGGGATCTGTATGTTGTTGGTACTTCACAAACTGGCGCCGGCACTTTCTGGGATCAGCAGCTTTCTTACAGCACCGGTGGGGGTTCTGGTATCGCCAACCTTCCTCTTTGCGCACTGGAACTCAGGCAGTACGAAGCCAATCAGTACGATCCTGCTCTTGGAATCACCGATTACAGCGCTGCTTTTGCCGATCCGGACGCACTGGTAATAGGTCAGAACTCTATTTACGAGAGTGCTACTCCATACACCGCTCCCGGTGTAGCTGAGAAATACATACAGGGCCATTCCGGCGTTGGTGCTCTTCTTTCCGCTCCCGGTGGCAGTTATCTTACTGCTAACCCCGCAGCCGGTACATTCAGCGATTACTATTTCACTATTGACTACAGAATCCTCCCCAGCCTGCCTGCTACTTTCCCTGCAGCCGGTACAAATGCCGGCGCACCTCATGCTCTTGCAGCAGGTACTTATGCCAACCCCGGTGTTTACACGATGAATGTAAAATACATTCTTCTGGAAGACCAATAGTATTACTACTTAAAAACCTGCCTGATGTTTTCAGGCAGGTTTTTTAAAATTATGAAATATTTTATCCTTTTTACATTGTTACTTGCTGTTCAAACAGATTCGTTTGCACAATATCCTTGCGATGACCCCGCTACTTCAAATTGTGCTGATAAATTAAACGGAAGCTTTCTTAATATGTCTACCAGCAACAATATTGATTTCGTTTTTGACGAAATGCGCGATTATGTTACTGGTATTACTCTATGTGGCAAAACCCAGTTGCAGCTTAATGTCGAAGAAATTATACCCTTGAACTGCAAATGGAGATTAAGAATGTTCGTTGATATTGGATTACATATGCCCGACGACGAATGGGAACCACTGGTTATGTATGGTGCTGGAACAGATATTCCACCATTAAATCTTATTCAGGTTAAAGTTTTTAATGGATGTGGGACCCCTCTTTTTAATGGTGCTTTCCAGTCATTTATAGGAAATCAAAATTGGGATATCCTGGAGATCATACCCAATAGTGATCCAAGGGTAGATTCAGGCCCGTGCGACGGTTCTCCTGTTAACGGTCCTGGAAGTTATCTGACTGATTACAACGAGTATAGTTTTACTATAGATTACAGGATCGACCCAAAGTTTCAGTATAGCTCAGGCGCATATCAGATTATTATCCGTTTTTGTCTGGTAGAGTTTTAAAATGAAAATGTTTAAAATCAACATATTTACCTTTTCTCTCTTATTACTCACTGTGTCATTCCATTCTGTTTATGCTCAGGATGATACTACAATTGCTGTCCAACCGGACACGACCCTGCCCGTAATGCCCGATACAACTTCCCCTGCAAATAATGTTACAGTTACCGGCAACAACAATGTTACAGTTACGGGTACTGATAAGGACAAGCCTCCTGTTTATGTTGACATGAGCGATTTTTTTGCGGGTAACGTATCAGTAAAAACAAAGACCAGGCCTCAGGCTCAGAACGGACTGGTGATATTCTTCAACTATTCTTCAGTATTTTTCGAAAAGCGGGAGATAGTATCGAATGTTCTGGTCGTTGAGAATCAACGCTATGAAACAGTAAGATTTTATCTTGATGTTACCGCTCCGGATGAATGGCAGCCATTTTCGAAACGAAGCAAACTATACGAAATTGCACCAGACGACTCCATTTTTATCCCTGTCAGGATAGTACCAAAATCAGGATTTTCGGGCAGCTCACGTTATATGTTCTCAGCTTTTCTGTATGATGAAAAAGAGTCGTTTATAGGTTATTCTATGTTTTATGCTTTCACAACAAAGCAAATGAAATGGGACCTTAGCATTGATGAACCGACTTATTACCTCCTGAAAGATGTTAATGAAATCGCATTTAATGTAACTGTTGCAAATCAGGGGCCCGAACCTCAGGCAATTCAGTTGCAGACACGCGGAGTGTCAAAAAATTTCACAATTACCGATTCATTGAAACGAAATGTTCTGCGAAAGCCATTTACTTTTACTCTCGAAGAAAATAAAGACACCAT
>CAZEWB010000329.1:0-4967 GCA_964515655.1 uncultured Bacteroidales bacterium | reverse complement strand
TGACTGTTTTCAAAACAAGCATAACGCAGAAATCGGACATTACAGACAGACACTAATTCATCCTGTCGTCAAACTTAATATCTTCCGGCCCCTTCTTGCTTGCCTTGCCAAATCTGTAAGTAAAACCTAAGTATATGATCTGCGATTGACGTTTTCTTGTTGCTTTTTCGTAAAGCACAGGCGTATCGATCTCACTTTGCCAGCGCATCGTATTGAATATATCGGACACTGCAAGCAGCAATGATGCTTTATTCTTTAACAGATCCTGACGGAGCCCAAGGTTCAGGTAATACATCGGCAATTCCCTTCCCTGCGGCGAAAGTTCTTCCGACCGGTAATTTGCATTTAGTTGCAGCACGGTCGATTTCGTCAAATTAAGATTTGCGCCCAGTTTAAGATCCCCCGATATTGCCGATTTGTTCTCAGAGTATCCGAGATTCGAAGCATCGATCTGGTCGTAAAACAGATCACCGGTTATGCTTAGTCTCAAAGCCTTTTTCAGTTGCCAGGTAAAGATCATTTCCATGCCTGCCGACTGTTCGTTTGAAAGATTCTCCACTGTTTCTAACAATGTGGAATCGTTTACAGATATTGCAACTTCGGTAAAAGCATCATACTTGTAGCGGTAGAAAATGGTGGGAACAACAGTTATTGATTCCTTCTTATACATGTAACCGAATTCTATTGAATGTATCTGTTCCGGTTTAAGCAGGGGATTACCGGCGGAAATATTCCTGGGATCATTGTATTCCGGAAAAGGATTCAATTCATCACCTTCGGGACGATTCACGCGATGGCTGTAACTTAGTTTTATTTCCTGCTCATCTGATAATTCGTATGACAAATGTATAGTTGGGTACAACTTGAAATAATCGTTGTTTACAACTGAGTCAAGTGTGGTCAGGTCGGAATTTATGTTTGCATACTCTCCCCTCAGGCCTAATAAAAAGCCAAAATCCCCCATTGACCTGGAATACGTAGTATAAAGGGCCTGGACATTTTGTGTGAAAATAAAACGGTTTGATTTCTGAAGATCCTTTATCCATACGGTTGATGCAGAATCCAGATATTCTCCGTAAAAATCAAAGGTCTGTTTCAGCCATTCTTCCGAATACCCTGCCTCCAGTTCGGCATCTTCATTAAAGGGATAAGCATATTCAATTGTAGCCTCTCCTGACTGCTCCCATTGACGGATCAATGTATTATCGTAGGAATTATCATCTGCAGGCGTTCTGTATATCTGTGTGAACCTATTATCCTCCTGCTCGTAATGGTCATTAAAATTTATTTCGGCCTGAAGCGAATGGTCCTCTTTATTGAAATCATGATTATAGCGGGCGCTTATTTCCTTATCATATTCATATTCGTTGTCCAGGCGGTTACGGTCATAATCACTTGTAACCTCGTTGGCGCTGTCGCTTAATATTGCAGTGGTTTTTTCATCGCGTAGAAAGTCCATATAAAAATAACTTCCTGAAATACCAACTGCGTTTTTCTTATCGATATCATAATCTGCACCGAGGTTTACAGTATGGGACAGAGGTCTGTTTATTGTGGTTCCGATACGGTCGTACTGACTTATGAGATACCCCGAACTGTCCTTCATCGTTCTGAAATCTGTTGATGTACGCACACGGTGATCCTTTCTGAACCCGTAGCTCCCGAAAATATTCATTTTTCCAGGTTTGTAGTTCAATGTCAATGTGGAATTATACCTGTTGTCAAATCCGGCATTTGCTGTGATCGAGCCATTCAATCCCTGGCGTGTTTCTTTTTTTAGTACTATGTTTATTATTCCCGAAGTTCCGTCCGGTTTGTATTTGGCGGATGGATTAGTGATGACCTCAATCCTTTCGATCGTATTGGCAGGTATCTGCTGCAAGGCTTCCGCGCTGTTCAGACGCATCATCGGAGAAGGCTTTCCGTTGATGAGGAATGTGACATTCGAAGAGCCTCTGAGCGTTACTTCACCGTCAATACCGACATTAAGCGATGGGATATTTTCAAGGACCTGGCTGGCAGAGCCGGAAATGCTTACAATGTTTTTGTCAACATTATAAACCTGTTTGTCTATTGTAGTTTCCATAAATGACTTCTCAGACGAAACCTCCACTTCATTCAGAAGCTGACTGGACGGACTGATCCCGCTGGTTCCCAGATCCACACTTTTTCCCGCTTTTACTGAAAACGATGCAGTCTTCAACGGTTCAAACCCCAGGAAACTTATTTTAAGATAATACTTACCTTCTTTAACTCCTGAAAATTTATATCCGCCATTCTTGTCTGTAAAAACACCGTCAACCGTTGTGCTGTCGTTTGTCCGGAACAACGAAACATTCACGAATTCCATCGGCTCTCTGGTAGACTGCTCAACAACTTTACCGGTAATAACTGTAATGGTCTGCTGACCCAAACCGTTCACCGAATAAGCCAGGAACATGCAGGACAGAATAGTAAACTGTAATATTCTCTTCATGAAATCAAACGTAACATAAAAATCGACATCAAATATAATAATAAAATGTAGCCAAGCACTCTCGCTCCGGGTATAAAGGTATAAGGTATAGGTTCGTCTGGCGCACAACCCTACTTCGCTCCATTTCACCTATCAATCGTATTGCTCTTATTGCTATTGCAAACAATTTAGATGCGTCAGCCATGAGTTCGAAGGGTATATAATGTGCTATGAGATTATTTTACTTATATTTGCACGCAGAAATAATTTTCGTGCAACATGTAGGAATAATTTACGTACAACATACAGGAATAATTATTACACAACACGCAGAAATAATTTTCGTACAAAGACAAAATGAAAAAATATGGCAACTCCGGGTGAAAAATTAGCAGAATCTCTTGAAACACTTAAAAACCTATACGACAAAAAGGGTGTTTTGGCAATAAAAACGTCAGAAATAAGCCGTACACACAGAGAACGATTAATTAAGAACGGATTTCTAAAAGAAGTTACGAAAGGTTGGTATATTACAACAAATCCCAATGAGCATCCGGGAGATAGCACTACCTGGTATACTTCGTATTGGCATTTCAATTCACGTTATTTACAGGAAAGATACGGTCAGGGATATTGTATTTCAGCTGAACAATCAATTACTATTTATTCCGGAAACAACAGAGTTCCAAATCAGTTAATTATAAGAGCGCCGAAGGCTCCTAATATAATGATAAAACTTTTATACAATACTTCTATTTTTGCCATGCAATCCCCGCTTCCAAAAAAGGAAGAGACTACATTTATAAACGGAATAATAATGTTGACTTTACCTTCTGCGCTTATAAGATGTTCGAAAACAATGTACGAAACAAATCCCATAGAGATGAGGACTGTTTTGGCTCAAATTACAGATTCATCAGAAATCCTGAGATTACTTTTAGATGGATCGCATACTGTTATTGCCGGAAGATTAACAGGAGCATTCAGGAATATTGGCAATGATAAAATTGCAGATGATATTTTTAAAACAATGAAATCGTCCGGATTTGATATTCGTGAAACAGACCCGTTTAAAAGTAAATCTCCCATAGAATTATCAATTCGAAACAAGTCTCCTTACGCAAACAGAATAATATTAATGTGGAATGTTATGCGTGAGGCCGTGTTGAAAAAATTCCCTGAAGCACCTGGTCTTCCTGCTGACCACAGGAAATTTCTAAAATTGATTGATGAAATATATGTAACTGATGCATATCATTCCCTGTCTATTGAGAACTATAAGGTGTCGGTGGAAATCATTGAAAAAGTAAGATCCGGCAAATGGAATGTGAAAGAAAGTAAAGAAGATAAAAAACAGCAGGATGCAATAGCGGCAAGAGGATATTGGCAGGCTTCTCAAGCTGTAAAAGAAAGTATTAAAAGAATTTTAAACGGTGAAAATGCCGGGAAAACCGCAAGAAAAAATCATGGTGATTGGTACAGAGAGTTATTTGCACCAGTTGTTGCTGCCGGTATTTTAAAAGCTTCTGATTTGGCAGGGTATAGAAATGATCAGGTTTACATTTCCCGATCTATGCACGTACCTCTTAATAAAGATGCAATACGAGATGCAATGCCTGTTTTATTCGATCTTTTAGAAACTGAAAGTAATCCGGGCGTCAGAGCAGTTCTTGGTCACTTTATATTTGTTTATATTCATCCTTATATGGACGGAAATGGACGTATAGCAAGATTCCTTATGAATGTAATGCTGGCTTCAGGCGGATATCCATGGACTGTAATTCCGGTTCAGGCACGTGATATATATATGAATGCACTGGAAAAAGCAAGTGTAGATGGAAATATTGTTCCGTTTGTTGAATTCTTATCCGGTCTCGTTAAAAAGAGCTTAAAAGGAAAACCTGTAGCTAAATTATAAAGTTGCTCCCCCCCTCACCCCTTACGTCATCCTGAATTTATTTCAGGATATCCCATGCCCCACACTCGACAGACTATACACCCCGCTCTTACTACGTTTCTTATCCTCATCCTAATCTTAATCCTAATCAATTCCTCACACTATCTCTGTTTCCCCGCGCGCCGCGTCATACTATACCGGATTCTTCTACCCACTCGCTCGCGTGTCGCGAGTGAGTGGGAATTAACTGCAACAAAAGCAGGAAGCGCTATCAGAATCAGAATGAGAAACAGAACGAGAGCGAAGAAAAAACAAAGCGGGAATGCCCTCTCCTCATTCTCCGCTCTCATTCTCACTCTGTTTATGTAGCGAGAGGCGGGAATGATCCGCCGACCTCATGATTATGAATTATGCGCTCTAACCAGCTGAGCTACCTCGCCATTATTTTTAAGAACCTTAACGAATTTTAAAGATCATTCGTTTTTTGGGACTGCAAAAATACATTTTTTTCGTAAAAAATTGTTCAGTTCAATTATTTTTATTATCTTTAAAATTATTCAACCAATATAATATCTCAATTATGGCTGAAAAAACACCACCAAACACACCCAACAC
>CAZEWB010000328.1:0-4987 GCA_964515655.1 uncultured Bacteroidales bacterium | reverse complement strand
AAATACGCAAGGCTGATGCTGAAGCTGCAAAAGAATGGGGGCTGGCTTATCCTATGGGTTCAAGAATGTTGTCGGGACAAACCAAATACCATGAACAGCTGGAGCTGGATCTTGCTCACTTTGTCGGCAAGCCTGATGGGTTCCTGCTTAATTACGGTTATCAGGGAATGATCTCGATCATTGACTCAATAGCATCAAGAAAAGACGTAATAGTCTATGATTCTGAATCACACGCCTGTATCATTGACGGAATATTCCTTCACAAAGCAAAAGGTGGCAAGAGCTTCGTTTTTCCCCATAACGATATCGAACGTTGTGCAAAAATGTTAAAGTTCGCCAGGAAAAATGCAGATGAAACAGGAGGAGGGATACTTGTTATTACCGAAGGAGTTTTCGGAATGGCCGGCGACTTAGGTAAACTTGATAAGATAGCCGAGCTGAAAAAGGAGTTCGAATTCCGTTTTCTTGTTGACGACGCTCACGGCTTCGGAACTATGGGCAAAACCGGTGCCGGCACTCCTGAACATTTCGGAGTTACCGATCAGGTTGACCTGCATTTCAGCACTTTTGCAAAAGCAATGGCAGGAATAGGCGGATTTATAGCCGGACCAAAATTCGTGATCGATAATCTTCGCTATAACATGCGTTCGCAGGTTTATGCCAAATCGCTTCCTATGCCTATGGTCTTTGGCGCAATGAAACGCCTCGAGATGCTTAAGAACGAACCTCAGCACAGGGAAAAACTGTGGAAAATCGTTCACAGACTTCAGTCGGGTTTTAAAGAGAACGGGTTTAATATACGATCCGAATCACCTGTTACCCCGGTATTCCTTAAGGGTTCGGTAGAGGAAGCAACTCACCTGAATTTAGACATAAGGGAACATTATAACGTTTTCTTAACTATAGTTATTTATCCTATTGTTCCTAAGGATGTGATCATGCTTCGTATTATTCCGACTGCCGCACATACAATAGAGGATGTTGACTATACTATTGACGTCTTTAAGAAAGTCAAAGCAAAACTGTTCAATCATGAATACCCAAGTGACCGCATTGCAGACTTTAAATCATTATTGAAAAGTTAATTCTTTTGAATATTGTTAATATTTAGGTAATCGTTCAATAGTTCTCATTACGTCGAATTACGAATTTTCTACGAATTACGAATAGGTACTACTGTTTTCGGGTTTCGAATTCAGAGATTCGTATTTCGTAATTTCGTATGATCTTTTTCGTAATTCGAAGTGTAAAACATATGAGAATTGAGCATTTGGTATTGTTCATTAAAACGATTACAATTTTATACCGCTTTCTTCCCTAACAACTTTGTCAGCCAGACAGCAACGGAGAATAGTATATAAAAAATAATAATTGACGGGATTGCTCTCCAGGTAATTAATATGATCAATACACAAAAAACGGCTAAAAACATATACCGATAAAGATTCTTATTAATAGAATACGTTTTAAATTTTAATGATAACATTGGCAGGTTGCTGACCATAAGGAAAGAGAAAAGCAGAATTACCACAAGCAATATCTGTTGTGTATGCATCATAAAATAAGACATCCCGAACCAGTTTCCTTGGTATGTCCAGATAAGGATCGGGAAAGAAGCATAGAATATAGCATTGGCGGGAGTTGGAAGACCTCTGAAATGATCTTTTCCGGTGTCGCTGACATTGAACCGGGCAAGGCGGATCGCAGAAAAAATAACTATAAGAAAAGGAGAGGCTAAATACAGGTATTCGATGATCTTAATATTCTCAGGACTTTCAGAAGGAGATACCGAAAGCGCCGTTTTCATCATGAAATAAGCAATAAAAGCAGGAGCGATACCGAAACTTACGAGGTCTGCAAGGCTGTCTAAATGCTTTCCGATCTCAGATGTTGCCTTAAGCAGTCTTGCAAAGAAACCGTCAAGGAAATCAAAAAATGCAGCTACAAAAATAGAAAGGCCTGCAAGTTCAGGGTAGCCTTCAATGCTGAATATCACACTCAGTATACCACAGCACAAATTCAACATCGTTATAAAATTCGGAATATTCTTTATCATTTTTTCGGCTCAGATTTGAATTTCAAACAATATTTGCCACAAAAATAAGTTATTTTATGTTGTAAAAAACAAAAGAGTTAAATTTACACTTTATTTTAATTATGAATCTGATAAAACATTTCCTGGTTCTTGCCTTTCTGATACTTGTTTCAATGCTGTCTATCGCTCAGGCTCCCAAGTACAGCAATGAGTTTTTGAGTATTGGTATCGGAGCCCGTTCGCTGGGTATGGGGAATTCCACAGTTGCCGGCGTAAATGACGTTACTGCAGGGTACTGGAATCCCTCGCTCCTTACGGATATTCCTGCCAATCTGCAACTTGGGGCCATGCACGCTGAATATTCCGCGGGAATCGCAAAATACGATTACCTGGGAGCGGCGCTTAAACAGGGCGATTCATCGCATATCGGGCTGTCAATTATTCGTTTTGGAGTGGATGATATCCCGAATACACTTGAACTGATAGATGAAAACGGCAATATCCGTTACGACCGTATCAAATCTTTTTCCGTTGCCGATTATGCATTTGTTTTCAGTTATGCCCGGAAGTCAAAGTTATCAGGACTGAACTACGGCGCCAATGCTAAAATAATCAGGCGGGTGGCAGGCGAATTCGCTTCTGCATGGGGGCTTGGGCTTGATGCTGCAGCCTCATACAAAATGGGCAACCTGAAATTCGGTGCAATAGCACGTGATATCACAACCACTTTCAATGCATGGTCGTTTAATACCGAAGAACTTGAGGAAGTTTTTATACTAACCGGGAACGAAATTCCGACCAATCATGTTGAAATCACTATGCCAAGGATAATCCTTGCAACTGCGTACACATACAATTTCAATGATAAATTCGCCGGCATGGCTGAAATCAATCTTGACATGACAACTGACGGAAAACGTAACGTCCTTATAAAAAGTGATCCCCTCAGCATTGACCCTCACATGGGACTCGAATTCTCGTATAAAAATATCTTCTTTGTAAGGGCAGGCGTTTCGAATATCCAGCAGGAAAACGACTTCGACAATAATAAGGTTACTACATTTGTCCCCTCTTTCGGGCTTGGTATCCGTTACAAGAGTTTCGGACTTGACTATGCATTTACAGACATCGGGGACCGCTCCATTGCCCTGTACTCGAATGTGTTTACTTTGTTTTATTCCATAAACAAGCCCTGATGTGTTTGAGCTCGACGGCTTTTGCTATTTAGACATTACCCTGCGTAGTTTACTCATTTCCGCTTATATCCTTCTGGCATTTTCTCTCGTTTCATTCGAATTTCTTAATTATAAAAAGTATTCGGTAATCCTTCTTTTTATTTCTGCTCTTGTTATAGGATTTTTCTATGCTGCAATTGACCCCTTCCTTCACGTGTGGGACGAACAATTTCATGCTCTTGTAGCCCGCAACATGATGAACCACCCCTTTGATCCGGTACTCTTTTCGCAAACCGTACATTATGTAGATTATACTTCATGGGTCGAAAACGACATCTGGCTTCACAAGCAACCACTTTTTCTCTGGCAGATGGCCGCAAGCATGTGGGTTTTCGGAACAGACGTGGTAAGCATGCGGATACCCGGGGTTCTTATGCACGCAGGAATGGTTTTACTTATCTACAGAATAGGTTCAATCACCACTACCAGAAATGTTGCTTTTTATGCAGCTGCCTTATTCGCCTTTGCACAGTATCCGCTTGAACTCGTATCGGGAATACATTGCGCCGACCAGAATGATACTTCCTTTTTTTTCTATATTACCGCATCTTTATGGGCATTCTTTGAATTCAGAAATTCAGGTAAGATAAAATGGGCATACGTCATTGGCTTTTTCGCTGGCTGTGCAATACTTTGTAAATGGATGGCCGGACTTCTGGTTTTCGGAACATGGGGTCTTTCTCTTCTGTTCTTTCAAAAAGATGCTCTTTTTAAAATAAAAACTTATTTGCCGGTACTGATAGCGCTATTGATCTGTGTTGTAACATTTCTTCCCTGGCAGATTTACATTTTTTCGAACTATCCGGAACAGGCTTGCCATGAATTCACATATACCATGTCTCATTTCTCAAAGGCAATCGAAGGGCATGTCGGTGATGCAATGTTTCATTATTGCGGTCTGTATAAAATATATGGCGATTATATACTGATGCCTTATGTAATTATGGCAGGATTGATCACCCTTTTTTTTGTTGTCAGAAAAAAAGAATATTATTTATTAATTGTTGCAACTATCCTGGCAGTTTATGTCTTTTTTTCTATTGCAGCTACTAAAATGGTTTCATTCGTTACAATAGTTTATCCATTTGTTTTTATTGCTCTTGGTTCTATTCCGGGACTGATCCTATCGTTCTTTCCCAAAAGATTTGAAATTTACAGAAAAGCAACAGCAATACTGCTTGTCTTTTTCTCAGTATTCCTTATTAACGACCTTAACCTAACATTCCGCAACAGGAACGAAGACGGCCTCACTCCTACAAGTATCAGGAAGCAAAGAATAAGGCAGATCTTTTTCTTCAATAAAACGCAGGATATTCTGGGAAAAGAAAAATACGTGATCTACAACGCAGGGTTTGATATGTTCTCGAACATCCAACTGATGTACAACACTGATTACGTTAGTTATCCCGGTATCCCTTCGCCCGAATGGGTGAAAGAAGCTAAAAGCAAAGGTTATAAAATTGCAGTGTACGATTTCTTCGGTCTGCCTGACTATATTTTATCAGATAAAGACATTAAAGTTATACACATACCGATGCTGCCGTACAATTAAGCAGTCGTCTGATTATTCTTGTATCGTGTAACATAACAGAATTTCGAATAAGCTCCTCGCTATAAGATGCCAAATCAGGACAAACGCATCAAAAATCAATAATCAAAACACAAAACTCAAATAATCCTGATAATTATCAGGACCAAATCCAAAGCATCAATTTCC
>CAZEWB010000327.1:3754-5018 GCA_964515655.1 uncultured Bacteroidales bacterium | reverse complement strand
CTCCCATGTCTCACATGGAATTCTTATATTGTGCATGATGAGATTCCGGAACAGGTCCGGAATGACGGGAGGGGGGATTTGGCGCATGTTTCAATTATAAACTTAGGTAATGACTTGAAGAATTTTCTCAGAAATTTTTCCCAACTTTGCTGAATGGAATCTAAAGGTATTTTCTCAAATATATCAATTAATACCTGGCGGATAATAATCGTAATTACCGGGGCGCTTTTGTTTCTTCCGTTTCTGGGGCAGGTGCATCTCTTTGACTGGGACGAAATAAATTTTGCTGAATGTGCGCGTGAAATGATCACCAGCGGCGACTACCTGAATGTGCAGATAGACTACTCGCCATTCTGGGAAAAGCCTCCGCTGTTCATCTGGATGCAGGTTGCAAGCATGAAGATCTTCGGAATAAACGAATATGCAGCACGTTTCCCAAATGCCGTATGCGGAATTGTCAGCCTCCTCTTTATGTTTGAAGCCGGACGTAAGTTATTTAATGTACGCTTCGGTTTATTCTGGATACTGATGTATCTGGCTTCATTACTGCCTTTCTTTTATTTCAAAAGCGGCATAATTGATCCCTGGTTCAACCTTTTTATTTTCGCATCGGTTTATTATCTCACAAAATATTTCCAGGAACCTAAACTACTTTATGCAATCTTGCCTGCTGTGGCAGCGGGACTGGCAGTACTTACAAAAGGACCTGCGGCAGTTTTAATAATCGGCCTTACATTTTTGATATTTCTTATCATTAAAAAGTTCAGGGTAAATTTTAAAGGATGGCATATTCCGGTATTCATCCTCGTTTTTGTAATTACAGGCGGTGCATGGTTCCTTATGCAGATGGCATGCGGAAACACTTCCATAATAATGGATTTCATAAACTATCAGATACGCCTGTTCACAACCGAAGATGCCGGTCACGGCGGATTCCTGCTATATCATTTTGTGATAGTTTTCCTTGGCGCTGCTCCCGCATCTGTACTTGCAATACCATCACTTTTCAATGGCGATATATGCCACAACAAATCTCAGCGTGATTTCCGTATATGGATGATCGTTCTCTTCTGGGTTGTTATGATATTGTTCACAATTGTTAAAACAAAGATCGTTCACTACTCTTCTTTATCGTACTTCCCTCTTACTTTCCTTGCCGCACATACATTGAACCGTCTGTACGAAAAAGAAGAGTAGTGAACGATCTTTGTTTTAACAATTGTGAACAATATCAGAACAACCCCCCCCAAACACACCCAACACA
>CAZEWB010000327.1:0-3744 GCA_964515655.1 uncultured Bacteroidales bacterium | reverse complement strand
AAAACAAAATGCTGATTACAGGATGGAAAAAAGTCCTGATGTTTGTGATCTTTGCATTACTGACTTTGATTATCGCCGTAATGCCCTTTTTCGATTCGTTGAAATATTACATTCTTAAAAGCGGAATGGTAAAAGATGATTTTGCAGTTGCCAACATGCTCGCTGACGGGAACTGGACTTACTTAATTACCATTATCTGCATTGCTTCGCTCATTGCACTTCTTGTAGTATATTACTTTGTAAGGATATCGTCTGTTATACGGATGGTTTTTGCTGTATCATTCATTTACGTATTCTTTAACTTTTCCGTGATGTTCCTTGTTACTCCATGCATCGAAAAGTATTCCCAGAATGCAGCAATAGAATTTTTCAAGTCGAAACAGTTTGAAGACGCTTATGTTTATCCTGTGGGTTACAAAAGTTACGCTCACCTTTTCTATACCTCTAAACCATATAATCAGCGGGACATGAAATGGAACGAAGATGAGTTTCTGAAGGGAAATGCGGATAAGCATGTATATGTTGTTCTTAAGGTCAACAGGGCAAAGCAGTACTTTGAACAATATCCGTTGCTAGAAGTGCTGTATTCTAAAAATGGGTGTTGTGTTCGCGGTGGTGGTGAAAGAGTTGTAGTTACCTTTTTTTTGTCATTCTGAGCGCAGCGAAGAATCTCAAGTCTGAATTATAGATCCTTCACTTTGCTCAGGATGACAAAACAGGCGTATGAAATTACTTCAACTCAGCGATCACATCAAATACACCACGCACCTTCTGGCCTATCTTCACTTTTACTTCCGAACCGGTTGGAAGAATAATATCCACGCGCGAACCGAATTTAATAAAGCCGCATTCTTCGCCGGCATTGCACATTTTTCCTTCAGTAGCATACGATACAACACGTCTTGCGATTGCACCGGCAACCTGCCTGAACATTACCTCTTTCCCGTTTGCGTGCTTTACCACAACAGAAGTACGTTCATTCAGTTCGGACGATTTTGGATGCCATGCAACAAGATGTTTACCCTTGTAGTATCTGGAATATGTGATCTTACCATTTATTGGGAACCAGTTGATATGAACATTCAAAGGTGACATAAAAACCGAGACCTGGATACATTCATCCTTGAAGTATTCTGTTTCAGTTATCTTTTCAATAGCAACAACCTTACCGTCACATGGCGATACAACCTGCAATGATTTTTCCGGATCCAAAGGTTTTCTTGGTCCTGAATCTCTGAAAAATGAAATGATGAAAATAAAAAAGGACAACAGGAGGACTGAAATACCAATGCTTATCCAAGGATAAGGTATCCAAATAAACGAGGCAGAAGATGCTATAAGTGAAAAGACGAAAACAATAGAAACTGATTTAAAACCTTCCTTATGAATCCGCATAGAAGGCTATTTGATTAACTCAAGGTATATGTATGCCATAGGTGCTGCCATGAGTACGCTGTCGAAACGATCGAGGAAACCCCCGTGGCCAGGAAGTGATTTACCTGAATCCTTAAGTTGAATACTGCGTTTGAAAAGAGATTCAACCAGATCGCCGAAAGTTGAAAAAACTACTATTATGAACGAATAAACCATCCACTCTGTAAGTGTAATTGAACCGATAATTTTAAAACAAAGATATGCAGTAAGCGGTGTAAACACCAGACCGCCGATAAAGCCTTCCCACGATTTTTTTGGAGATACGGAATGAAAGAGTTTATATCTGCCGAACTTAACCCCGATAATATATGCAACACTGTCGTATATCCATATTATCGCAAAGAAAGCCATAAGAAAGTATGGGTTGTAAAGAACCCGGGTGTCTGGTTTCATAAAAAGGAAATAATTCAGGAATTCGTTCACATAGGGGACCTGAGTGTCGGCTACTTCAACATCACTTGTTTCAGCCACGCCCTCAAAAACCATAAAATTGAAGAGCGCAAAAGGCAATGCCACATATATTATTCCTAGAAAAGTGAGACCCACATTTGCAAGAGGATTCTTCTGCAGGCGGTATAATTCAGCAACGAAGATGAATATAAATAATGGGACAAAAATAGATACGAGTTCAGGCGGAGCAACACCTACCGAATACATCATTGCAACTACAAAAGCAAGCATACCAATAACAATACCAAGAGGAATATTAGGTCTGTTAAGCCTTACTCTTATTATACTGTAAAACTCATGCATCGTAAGTGCTATGAGAATAAGCATAAGAACAATATAGGAAAGGCTGCTAAAAAGTATTGCTGCTGTAATTACTATTACAATAGCGGCACCTGTCAGTGATCTTATAAGGAAACTGTTCACTTTTCGAATTCTTTTACAATAGTTTTAGCTGCACCCATATCTTCGAGCCGGACATATACTTCTATATTTCCGATAAGATAATTGGAATCGCGTTTATTCATTTTTACGGCCTTGATTCCGGCTTCTTCGAGCGACTGGATAATGAGTTCAGATCTCACTTCATCAGACGTAGAATAAATAAGAGCCCAGTTTTCGTCCGTTTTGTTCATTCTATTTTCTTTGTTTTTGTTTCCGAATCATTTTTAGGCGCTTCATTTGGGACAGGACTTCCCGGAACTTCATCCTCTTTTTTCAGCATACCTTTTCCGAAAGGATTTGCTCCGAAGATCTCCTCAAGGTCATCACCAAAAATGACTTCCTTTTCCAGTAAACGTTGAGCAAGAATCTTAAAGCCATCCATGTGTTCAGCAAGAAGCGCTTTTGCCCGGTCATATTGTATTTTTACAATTCCTTTAACCTCTTCATCTATCATCTCGGCAGTTTTATCGCTGTATGGCTTAGTGAAACTGTAGTCACCCTGTCCGCTTGAGTCGAAATAACTGATGTTGGCAAGTTTATCACTCATTCCGAAATAAGCCACAATTGCGAAAGTCTGCTTTGTAACTCTTTCCAGATCGTTTAAAGCACCTGTAGATACTTTATTGA
Organism: uncultured Bacteroidales bacterium; assembly: GCA_964515655.1. Lineage (GTDB taxonomy): Bacteria > Bacteroidota > Bacteroidia > Bacteroidales > GWA2-32-17. The sequence continues at coordinate 792 of CAZEWB010000327.1, read as the reverse complement.
AAATAATATCTTCGGCTGCCCTTCCTCCGAGTGTTGCACATATCTCGTCGAGAATCTGATCGTAATTGTTTATGTATCTTTCATCGGGCAGATACCATGCAGCGCCCAGAGATTTTCCACGCGGTATTATTGTGACTTTAAAAAGAGGACTTGCATGTTCAAGGAACCAACTTACCGTGGCGTGTCCTGCTTCATGAAAAGCAACAGATTCCTTCTCTTTGGGTGTCATCAGTTTGTTACGCTTTTCGAGTCCCCCGATTATACGGTCAACGGCATCAAGAAAGTCCTGCTTTTCCACAGCCTTTCGGCTTCTGCGTGCAGCGATAAGCGCTGCTTCGTTACAGATATTAGCTATATCGGCGCCTGAAAAACCGGGAGTCTGTTTGGCAAGGAATGAAATATCGAGGTTCGGAGCGATCTTTAATGGTCTGAGGTGTACCTTAAAAATATCTACGCGCTCAACCAGGTCCGGAAGATCAACGTGTATCTGACGGTCGAAACGTCCCGCACGGATCAATGCACGGTCAAGTATGTCAGCACGGTTTGTTGCTGCGAGAATAATTACTCCGCTGTTACTGTCGAAGCCGTCCATCTCGGTCAGCAACTGGTTCAGGGTGTTCTCACGTTCGTCATTTGACCCGAAGTTTGGCCCGCGTCCTCTTGAACGGCCTATTGCGTCTATCTCATCAATAAAAACAATGCAGGGGGCTTTTTCCTTTGCCTGTTTGAAAAGGTCACGCACACGCGATGCGCCTACACCTACAAACACAACACCCAAACACACCCAACACA
>CAZEWB010000326.1:0-5019 GCA_964515655.1 uncultured Bacteroidales bacterium | reverse complement strand
TGTGTTGGGTGTGTTTGGTTTTTTGTTTATTATCCCGTTTATTTTTGCGGGATTAAAAACAAAGAGGTAAACGAGGCCGATTGCAAGGATCAAAAGTGCGGGGGGGTATTTTTTGTTGCCTATAAGTACCAGCCCTATAATAAAACCAATGCCTGCAAAAATATAGCCCGTGTTACCATCGGACGGGACGTAATCTTTAAGTGCGAGCAGGGCTAATTGAATTCCAAGGCCAAGTTGTATCCCCCTTATGACTGTTTTGGGAATGACCTTGCCGAGCCATGCAATAAGTCCGGTTGCGGTAATAATGAGCATCAGGACACCGATGGCAAGTCCGCCTCCCCATATTACAGCAGCAGAGACCTTTTGTGTTATCACTATCATGGCAACAGCCTTCAGCGGCTGAACCGGCATGGGTATTCCATATATCAGGGCGGTCATTATCTGAAGTATGCCATAAATTATAAGCACATTTGCAGTTTCGAGATTTGTTGCCAGGAGCATGCCCACGATAAGAGGAAGGTCAGTCCCTATATCGCCGAAGGCTCCGGAAAGCTCATTGCGATTGAATTTTATGCGTTCGCTGAAAAAAGACATTGCAGGTTTTGAAAATGACTCAGAAAAATCACCTAAAATTGCAAAAAATATTCCGATGAAAATAATGCCCGAATTACTTGCTCCTGCCCGCGACTTCGAAACGGGGGTCGCTGCAGTTAATGCGGGCGCTGATGCGGTGTACATCGGGCCTTCTGTTTTTGGCGCGAGGAAAGGTGCAGGAAACAGCCTTCGGGATATTGCAAAACTTATCGCATACGCTCATCAGTATCATGTGCGTGTTTACCCGACTGTGAATACAGTAATTCATGAGAAAGAACTGGAGACAGTACGTGAAATTATTTTCAGTCTTTACAACGAAGGCGCTGATGCGATAATTTTTCAGGACCTTTCTTTGCTGCAGATGGAACTGCCGCCGGTAGCCCTTTTCGCGAGTACGCAGACACACAATTACGAACCGGAAAAAATAAAATGGCTCGAAAGTTTTGGAGTTAGCCGCTTTATACTCGCAAGGGAACTCGACGTTGATCAGATCCGTGAAATTCGAAGAACGACAAAGGCCGGACTCGAATTTTTTATTCATGGTGCATTATGTGTATGTTTCAGCGGGCGCTGTTATTTAAGCAAGGCAGTTGCGGGGCGCAGCGGGAACAGGGGAGAGTGTGCTCAGCCATGCCGTAGCTATTACAATCTGTTTGACGAAAAAGGGAAGATCATTGCAAAGAACAAGCATGTCCTTTCGCTCAAAGACCTTAATCTTACGGATTACCTTTATGATCTGTATGAGGCCGGAATTACTTCATATAAAATTGAAGGACGCCTTAAGGATGTTCACTACGTTAAAAATACTGTAGGCTGGTACCGCAAAGCTATTGACGGTGTTTTCGGGAAAAGGGGATTTTCGGAAAGGCCTTCTTCAGGTACTGTCCGTCTTGGTTTCGACCCTGATCCGGAAAAAGTATTCAGCAGAGGATTCACAAATTATTTTATAAGCGGAAGAAGGAAGGAAAATATTTCACCCGATACACAAAAGTCAACCGGAAAACGTCTCGGGAAAGTTATCGGGATCGCAGGAAATACTGTCATGATAGACAATCAGACAATGCCCGAAGCCGGCGATGGTATTTGTTTTTTTGCAAAGGACGAAAAACTTTCAGGTACGCGAGTAGAGAAAATAAACGGCAGGAATATCATTCTTACTTCTGCAAAAGGTTTATCCGAAGGAAGCGAACTTTTCAGAAATTACGACCACAACTTTGCAAAGCAGCTCGACTCGCCGGATTCTGCCGTGAGAAAGATCCCCGTTTCACTGATACTGTCTCAGAAAAAAAATAAACTCATTTTATCAGCAATAGACAACGAAGGGCACATCACATCTGCAGAAACAGAATTTATTCCCGAGCCTGCAAAAAATCCGGGTCAGCAGATCGAAATAAAGAAGCAGTTATCGAAAGCAGGAAATACTATTTACGAAGTTTCGTCCGTGACAATTAATTTAGATGACAATTATTTTTTCCGTACATCTTTTTTAAATGAACTGCGACGAAACTGTCTTGAAAAACTTACAGAAGTGCGTGTCGGAAATCTGAAAAAGCTTCTTCGTGAAAAAAAATCAGACAAGTCAATTGCAGGATACAGGCCGGATTCTGATGAGAATATCACCAACAGCCTTTCGACAGAGTTCATTAAAAATAATACAGGTTTTGATATACCTGTTCAGAATGAACTTAAAAAAGATATGAAGGGCGAGGTCATTTTGCGTACAAGGTTCTGCCTGCGTTACGAGAACGGATTGTGTCCGGGAAAAAATGCGTCACCTTTAATGATGAAGGACAATCAGCATATTTACAAAGTGGAGTTCGACTGTGAGGAATGTGAGATGAGAATTAGGCTGGTGGAGTAAATCATTGGCAGGCGGGAGGTCTTTGGAATTTTAAATTTCAGAAATTGGAATTTATTTGATTTTTGTTATTTGTTTTTTGGGATTTAGTGGTATTAGAACAAGGAATAAGAGTTGAGAAAATCATTATAGAATAATTACACGTTGTTATTCGCAATGAAATGAGAATAAAACAAAATATATCCTCAGTGGATTAAAAAATGATCAGTCATTTCGAAACCACCTCAGCAACCTTTGCGGCAATGTTAAGTCCGTCTATTATGAACTGGGGTTTTGAAGTCCTTATCGGGCCAAAGGTCGGGTTTACCATGTTGTCATCAAGGGAGAACTGCAGTTTTTCTCCGCTTATCCTGATATCGGTATAATGCCAGGTTTCCATCATGTTCTTTAAAGCCCCGTCAGAAGCGATCTTTTCGGCAAGCTGCCGGTCTGTTCCGAAAATGTGCACCCTTTTAAGTTTTGAGTTGGTTTTGATCTCCGGGAGGTCGTAATCCTTGCCTGCTATCTTGTCGTTTATAAACTGGTCGGTTCTCAGCATACTGATCTTTTCCCTGAGAATTGTTGCGGGAACCTGTTTAGGCAGATCTATCTCGATATAGAATTTCTGATAAAAAATACTTGGACTGTGAAGGTTGGATTTTCCGCCTGTCAATCCATGTATTGTCTGGTGAGCTATCTGGTAATTATTCACACCCAGGCCCATTCTTAATAAAGTGGTGAATCCTTTATAATTTCCTGTGAAATCAGTCTGGCCGGAAGGCTGTAAACCGGACATTCGGATAAGGTCAGGAATATAGTTTTTTGCAGTTTTTGAGCCCTTTATTGCCCTTGATATCAGGATCGGCACGAGTACAAAAAGCAGCAGCCCGACGATAACGATCATTGCAATAACTCCCGGGTTTTTTAAGAGTTCTGACATTGAATACATAGTTCCTCCTTTTTTTAAAATTTGAAATGCTGTTAATTACAGACAAATATAAAAATAAATCTAATACAAGAAGTATATAAGATTTTTTCCTAAAGGTTTATTGAATAGTCATACTTGCTATTAGCCGTTGGCTATTGGCCATTGGCAATGTTTAAGTTTGGCTAATGGCCAATGGCTAACAGCCAATAGCAATTTCAATGTAATGTCTATGAGTTTAAAATAAGCGGTTTAGTTAAAAGAATAATAATCTCAAAAATCTTTATTACCTTAGTAAAAAAAATCAATGCTCCGTTTTTACCTCATACCTGTCTTTTCGCTGATCATAATATCCCTTGCTGCGCAAAGTGAGACGGAGAAGATACTAAAACAGACAGAGGCACGCCTGAATCAGTTAAAGGATTCCCAGGAAGTTATAATGCAGAACCTTGAAGGGATAAAGTTAAAGTGGATACAGGAGCAGATACAGCAGACAGCATTACCAGAAATAAACCGCGACGGGTTTCTGGTGAATCACTCCGCTATGTCGCTGTTCTATTCTCCCGAGCATGAGCAGGCGTGGTGGGTCGTGCACATGGTGCTGCCTGACATACGCAACGGCACGCAGGGGCGCACAAATGATTTCCGCCCCGACAGTCTTGTAAAGGTAGGCACTGCCGATAAGAATGATTACCTGATGTCAGGATACGACCGCGGGCATCTTGCCCCTTCAGCTGATTTCCGCTGGTCGAGACATGCCCTTAGCGAATCGTATTTCTATTCCAATATGTCACCTCAAAGGCCGGAACTCAACCGCGGAAAGTGGGCCGACCTTGAGGATTTTATAAGACAATATGTGCTGAACTCCGATGAACCTGTTTTTGTTGTTACAGGCGGTGTACTGGCGGACAGTTTAAAATATATCGGGATCGATAAAAAGATAAGTGTTCCAAAACTTTATTATAAGGTGGTGGCAGACCTTAATTGCGATAATAAAAAAGCCATAGCCTTTGTCATGCGCAACGGTGTCAACACATATCCGGTGATGAGTTATGCTGTTAGCATTGACAGTGTTGAGGCTCTTACCGGTCTGAATCTTTTCGCCAAACTTGCCGACACTCTCGAAAACAGGATAGAAGCAATGAACGATATCAGCCTGTGGCTTTCCGAAAAAGAAGCAGGCAGTGTAAAGCCAATGGAGCCTGAGGACCTGCCTACGGATGCGATCAATACAATTCAGGCAAAAGGATATATAGGACAGAAAAAAACAGTATGCGGAACGGTTGTTTCTACACGGATATGGAAAGACAACAAGGCTGTTTTCATTAATCTCGACCAGAAATTTCCCAATCAGATATTTTCCGCAACAATATGGGGAAACAGCATCCCGAATTTCTCATACGAGCCTGCCTCAACGCTTATAAACCGAAACGTTTGTATAACCGGTGTGATTGACGAGTACAAGAACACTCCTTCGATTGAACTGAAAAACGAAAAAGCAATAATATTTTTAGATGAAACAGATGATTAACCTTTTGCCCTTTTTCCGCAAGGGCGTTGCCGAAGCAGGCTGCGACGAGGCAGGTCGCGGTTGCCTTGCCGGTCCGGTTTATGCCGCTGCCGTAATCCTTCCGCAAAAAAAACACCAAACACACCCAACACA
>CAZEWB010000325.1:0-5023 GCA_964515655.1 uncultured Bacteroidales bacterium | reverse complement strand
GGTATAGTATAAACCTCAAATTTCATCCAGAATATCTTTTGCCGGCCGTGCTTTTGCTTTTCCCTTTTTTACATACGACATGTAATCAACTGCCTCATTTACTTCATCCAGCACTCGTGCTTTAGTAGCGGAAATTGGTTTGGCTTTTACAAAGGAAAAACTCCGGAGTAATTCCATAAGAAATCCTGCCTTGCTATCGTTAACTTCTACAAGAATTTTCATTATAATAATTTTAATACAAAGATAAGAAATTTTGGTGCCTGAAAAAAATGTTTAATTGTTTAGATGTTCATTGTTCGTTTGCATAGGTTTTATTATAACTCCATTATCGTTCTCGACACCATTATTTAAAAAGCCGAAGAGTCATTGCGCGGGGCATGACCGGGCGACTCCGCGTGCAGGCGGGCTGCGTCACCCGGCCCGTAGGGGGGCATGGGTTTTATTGGGGTGACTCCTTCGCACATGCCTGCTCAGTCGCCCCGTCATGAGGGCATGGGCAATGCAGCTTAGATTATTAAATTCCAAGTCCAAAAATCCAAGCCGCAAGCCCCAAGGGCAGCTTCTTTGGAATTTGAAATTTGAAATTTGGAATTTGGGTCTTCGATCGTATTCCAATTTTCCTTACTTTTATAAAAAATTCGCGATGCGTTACCTGATAACTCTTTTTACGTTTTTATTTTCTGCTTCACTGTTTTCGCAGACATTAAACCCTCCGCCAAGACAGACCGCTTCACCAAACGGAACTCAGATAATTTCCATACTCACACCTCTTACACTCACTGCAAGAGAGGACACAATTTTCGCACAGGTCATTTCGGGAAATATCCCTGACCTCATGCGGAACATGGTACTTGTAAAAGACACAGAACTTGTAAGCAGCGTTTCTACAATTGTTGAATATTATGTAATCCCGGATTATCTTGCCCTGGGTTGCGATACTGACTATTTTTTATGTCCCATGACACCGCTTCTGGCGCAACGCATTGCCAACTACACCGGGACATCAATGCCTACCAGGAAAATGGTGAACCAGATATGGTCGCAGGCCCCCTGCCATCTCGCTCCACAGCCTATTTCACCATCACCACAGATGACCACCGTTCCTGTTTTTGCCGACCACAATGTAATGGTATGGACATCGCGAAGCGCTCAACTAACAACACATCCGCTGGGAACATTGACAGGCGGAGATAAAAAGGATGTCGTTATTTCCAATATTATTTACGGATATCCGTCGCCGGGAAGAGTGGTGATATACGGCTGGCATCAACTGAACGGTTCACCTATTCAACCTTTGTATAACGGACACGAAGAAACTTATGCCGATTACAGTCATGGCATCCGTCTTGTGCAAAACGACATTCTTGTAAACGGCAGCGCTTCTACTATTCAGGATGTTCTTACTTCTTCAACCCAAAACGTTTTACTAAGCGACGAGGGTGTGATAAGTGTTCCGAACTACCCTGTTTCAGTGCCGTCTTTGTCAGTACCAACATCTTTCTGCGTATTAGACAGCGCCTCGGGAATAATAAAAATCAAAGTAAAACCCGATGCTCTTGTAGCCGGTTACAATGTAATGCTCAGTCATGACGGTCTTACATTCGAAACACCTCTGTATTATCCCGGACTCTCATTTGCAATAACGGGACTCACACCCGATACATTAATATATCTGAAGTTATCTGCCGTTGGTGTTTCGGGTGGAAATTCGCTCTATTCAGAGGTACTTGGAGCAACAGATTTGGGAGCAACAGTACTTCCGAAATGGCTGGTGGTAAATGGCTTTGACAGGCCCACCTCCGGAAACACATTTGATTTTATAAGGCAGCATGCATCCGCTATTACTAATACTTTCACAGGAATGATGGCCCTTTCATCAGCGACTAATGAAGCCGTCTGCGACAGCCTGATATTGCTTACTGATTTTATGGCTGTTGATTATATCCTCGGCGAAGAGAGTTCTGCAAACGAAACATTCTCTGACGAGGAACAGACCATTCTTTCATTAAGCGGCACCCCTCTTTTTGTTTCGGGTTCCGAGATAGGCTGGGACCTCGACCACCTTGGCTCAATTAGCGATAAAGCATTTTACAATAATTATCTCCTGGCTTCATATGTAGAAGATGCACCCAATGGACTTGCCTCAACATATTATCAGATAACATCTCCGGAAATAGGTACGGATTTATATTTCGATGACGGAACACATGGCACGTACGATGTACGCTATCCGGATGTTATACAGCCTTTCTCAGCATCGTCATCATTTTCTGCAAGTTATTTCACTGGATTTCCTTCCAAATATGCTAATGTATTTCAGGTTATAAGATTGGTATACCTTTCTGTCCCTTTTGAAACAATATACCCTGAATCTGTCAGACAACAATATTTCGACTGGGTTACCGGTATGTTGTTCTGGACAGATAATACAAATATAAAAATTGGATCATCATTAAATGTTTTTCCTAATCCTTCTGACGGAAATTTCACAATAGAACTACCGGGAGATAACAGCAATGCTAAAATTACAATTACCGACATCAGCGGAAAGCAAGTGAATATCAAAAAAACAGGATCAGCAGAGAACAGGCAAAGTTTTTATATCGAAGAGGACGGACTGTATTTCCTCACAATAGTTACTAACGGAACAAAGCAAACCGAAAAAATAGTTGTAATAAAATGAAAAGAATAATTATCGGAATTGTTGCCGGTATCGTTGCCGGAATACTTGATGTGACCCCAATGATAATACAGGGGCTTACATGGGATGCAAATCTTTCTGCCTTCTCAATGTGGGTGGTTATCGGATTCCTTATTGCTGTAACCGACATCAAAGTCCACCCAATATTAAAAGGTATTCTGCTTTCATTTCTGTCATTAATACCATGCGCGGTTCTTATCGCCTGGAAAGAACCTTTTTCTCTTGTGCCGATTTCAGCTTTTACCCTTGTACTTGGCGGATTGCTTGGGTTTGTAATTCAAAAGTTATTAAAAAAACAACAATAAATAAAAGATTATGAAAACACTTGCAATCATTTCAGGATCACTCTCCCTTTCGATTATTCCAATAGGAGTAATGTTCAAAATAATGCACTGGCAGGGAGCCGGCGTTATTCTCTTGATCGGAATCGGATTATTTTCTCTGGTTTTTATTCCGTCACTTGCCGTTTATCTTTTCAAAAAAAGCAAGTAGAGTACCTGTAGTATTATCCGGCACGCTTCACATGTTTTGTTTTGGAATTTGAATTTTCGAAATTGAGATTTATTTGAAATTTGTTTTTTGTTTATTGGAATTTCAAACATTGGTCTGGTTTAAAGTGGAAATCTGTACAAAATATGCTATCTTAAATTTTTTTTTAAACATTTCTTGCTGATACATATTAAAAATATCTATATATTTACACATCTAATTATTTCGTTTTAAAATGAAGCAGCTCGACAAAATACCAGCCTGTTACGACTGTGTTAACGAAAGCAACAACCTGTTTCGTCACCTTACGCAGGATGATCTCAGCCTGTTATCGTACGAAAAAGGATGCAATTTTTACAAAAAAGGCAATGTGATCTATCACGAAGGCAGCAGGGTAAATGGCTTTTATTGTGTAAACAGCGGCATAATAAAACTTTACAAAACCGGCTACGAAGGCCGCGAACAGATAATCCGTTTCGCCAAAAAAGGGAATATTATCGGGTTCAGGTCGGTTCTTAGCGGCGACTTTGCTTGTCACACCGCACGTGTTATCGAAGACGCAACCCTGTGTTTTATCCCTTCCGAAACACTTTTTGACCTTATCCGCCGCAATGCTGAATTTTCGATCGAACTGCATAAACTCATCTGCCGTGAACTTGGCGAAGCCAATGTCTTTATAACCGATATCGCCCAGAAAACAGTACGCGAACGACTGGCAGAAGTATTACTTATCCTTTACAATACTTTCGGGCTCGACAAGGAAAATTTCCTTCAGATAAGTTTAACCCGCGAAGAACTTTCGAACATTGTCGGAACGGCTACAGAATCGGCTATCCGCCTCCTGAGCGAATTCAAGGATGAAAAACTGATAGAGATCCATGGCCGCAGACTGAAATTCCTCAATATAAAAGGTCTGAAAAAAGTAGGCACCGTATAACAGAAATCACTATTTTAGCTTTATAAAAAACCGGTCTTATGGAAGATGTAGAAAAATATAAAAAAGCGAAAGAAAGAGTTGCTGAACTTAAGGGCTTTTATGTTCACCTTGTCGTTTATATTGTTGTTAATTTGGTTATGGTCATTTATAACCTGATCGTCACTCCTGAACATTACTGGTTTATATGGCCGTTGTTCGGATGGGGCATAGGTATTTCCGTTCATGCACTTAGCGTTTTTCTCAAAGGCCGTCTTTTTGGAAAAGATTGGGAAGAGAAAAAGATAAAAGAAATAATGGAAAAGGAACAGTCTTGAACGAACTGTCCTCAATAATCAATAACCTTAACGCCGCAATTAGTCCTGATGAATTCAGGGAAATTGCACTCAGATCTTATTCCTTTCATAAAAAAGCCAATCCTGTATACAGGCAATTCTTAAGTCATACCGGGAAAAGCGACAACCCTATTAATGAACTGAACGACATCGTCTTTCTGCCGGTAACATTTTTCAAAGAAAATAAAGTAATTCCCGAAGATCTGTCATCTGAAACTGTTTTCCGCAGCAGCACAACTTCCGGTTCAAAGCCTTCGCAACATTTTATTGCGGAATTTTCTGTATACAAAAAAAGTCTTTATGAATCATTCCGTTTTGCATGGGGAGAACCTTCGGAATATGCTTTTTTTGCCTTACTGCCGTCTTACCTCGAAAGGAACGATTCGTCCCTCGTCTTTATGATGAGAACACTTATGGACATAAGCAGGCAGCCACTTAACGGCTTCTATCTAAATGAATACGATAAACTTGCAAAAGTTCTTGAAGAGGTGAACAAAACAGGTGAAAAGTGCATTTTTATCGGCGTCTCATTTGCCCTTTGCGACTTTGCTGAAAAACATCCTA
>CAZEWB010000324.1:0-5024 GCA_964515655.1 uncultured Bacteroidales bacterium | reverse complement strand
TGTGTTGGGTGTGTTTGGGTTTGTTTTTTGATAATGCAAAAATATGAAGTCTTTACAGACTGTGAAAAAAATGATAAAATGTTTTAAAACACGATTAAATATTACATATTTTGCACAGTCTGTAAAGACTTCATATTTTTGCATTATCAATTAAAAACAAATATTTATGGAAATCTCTCACATTGAACACATTGGAATTGCGGTAAATAAGATTGAAGAAGCTATTCCATATTATGAAAAAGTTCTTGGATTAAAGTGTTATGCAATCGAGGAAGTAAAGGACCAGCGTGTAAAAACGGCGTTTTTCATGGTTGGAAATACAAAGATCGAACTCCTGGAGCCTACCGATCCGGAGGGACCTATCGGTAAATTCATCGAAAAACGTGGTGAGGGGATTCACCATATTGCTTATGCTGTAAATGGAATAGAGAATGCAATAAACGAACTTGAGGCAAAAGGCGTTCAGATGATAGACAAAGCGCCCCGCAAAGGCGCCGAGGGTCTGCATATAGCTTTTCTGCATCCTAAATCTTCGGGAGGCGTACTCACTGAAATCTGCGAAAACAAAGACAAATAATTCATATATTGAAACACAGGCTACTGGTTGCTGGTTACTGGTTGCTGGTAAGGGTAACCAGTAACAAGTAACCAGAAACCCCCTTTTCCTATTTTTGTAAAATGAAACATCAGATCTTCTGGAACGATTTTATCGGCTGGCTCGAGCGTAACCAGGGCACATGCTTTTATAAGAGATACTTTGGTATCGAGTGTCCCGGATGCGGAATGCAAAGATCCTTTGTGGAACTTCTTAAAGGCAACGTGCTGGAAAGCATTATCCAGTACCCTGCCCTGCTCCCCATGCTGTTCATGTTTTCTTACCTTGGAGCACATTTAATTTTTAAATTCGAAAAAGGTTATTTGGTTTTAAAAATTTCATTTATTTTTACAGCTGTAATCATTCTTATTCATTTCATTTTAAAACAAGTTTATTATGCAAGATGTTAACAACCAACCCAACGCCGGTCAGTTCGGCCAGCAGCAAACGGGACCGACAGGACAACCCCAGTATATGCTGGAACAGGTTCCCAATTCAACAACTGTTCTGGTTCTCGGAATAATTTCCATCGCTACCTGCTGGTGTTACGGCATCGTAGGTTTGATTTTGTCGATCATAGCGCTGGTACTTTCCGGAAGCGGGAAAAAAGCATATTTGCTGAATACCGGTCGTTATACTCCTGGTTCATACAATAACCTTAAAGCAGGAAGAGTATGTGCAATAATTGGTCTGAGCCTTTCTGCTTTATATATGATATTCATTGTGCTCTACCTTTTTGCCATCTTCTCTTTCCTGGGTCCCGGCATGATGGATGCATTCGACAACTTTAACAGTTTTAGATATTAGAGATGACCCTTACTGAACGTATCAGCGCTTTTTGTGAACTGGGCCATTTTTTTCGTGAGTACACCGACGGGCATGTTCCTCAGAATCTAAAAGAACTTGCTTCGGAACTGGATACTCTTGTAAAAGACTACCACCATAAAAATGCATGGTTTACTGAAGAGCATATTGTTCACGCACTCGGTCACTGGGGAAACTTACTGACCTGCGACAACATTTCCGGTTTTCTTTCCGGCTACAATTTTCCCGCTGGTGAAAAGACCATTGCTTTAATAATGCCCGGAAATATACCGTTTGTGGGATTTCATGACTATTTCTGCGTACTCATCTCCGGGAACAGGATACTCATCAAGCCTTCCACAAAGAATCCCGACCTTCCCGGATTTATCTCTAAGGTATTATGCGCTATTGAACCTCGTTTCAGCGAACGCATAACATTTACAGATGAAATAATCAGCAACTTCGATGCAATTATTGCAACAGGAAGTAATAAAAGCGCCGACCACTTCGAGCAATACTTTTCAAAATATCCGCATATCATAAGGAGAAACATGACCTCTGTTGCAGTTTTAACAGGAGATGAAAGCAAAGAGGAACTTGAGGGTCTGGCCGAAGATATGTTCCGGTATTTTGGACTTGGCTGCCGCAATGTCACCAAAATGTTTGTCCCTCAAAACTATAATTTCGAAGAGTTTTTCGGTTCGTTGGCCAAATGGCATTGGATGCTTTCTCACAACAAATGGGCAAACAATTACGACTACCATAAATCTGTTTATCTGATGAATCGTATTGAATTCCTGGACGGCTCATTTTTCATATTGAAAAAAGATGAAGGATTTTCACCGCCACTTTCTGTAATATTTTACGAGCATTATTCAGATATTTGTATATTAGCAACCAAATTGAAGGAGATGAATGACCAACTGCAATGCGTTGTAAGTAAAAGCGATAAGTTTGAAAAAAGAGTCCTTTTTGGCGCTTCTCAGTTGCCTTTGCTTAACGAATTTGCCGATGGAACAGACAGTCTCCGGTTTTTGTGTAACTTGTAAAAACGGTTTTTAAAATGGTTTACAGATTCAGGTTTACATCCGAAAAATACCCTAAATTCTCGATGGATGTAGAAATTAAGGACGCACAAACCTTTTATGTTTTCCACGAATTTATTCAGGATGAACTCGAATACGACAGCAGCCACCTTGCTGCTTTTCATGTTTGTAATCACAACTGGGAGAGTAAACAGGATATAGTTCTTCTGATTAAAAAGAAAAAGAGTCAGGATGCAGTGCTGATGGATAAATCCGTTATAAAGAATTTTGTCAGGGATGCTCACCAGAAGCTCCTTTATTGCTATGACCTTATAAATAACCGCAGTTTCAGGATAGAACTCATGGAGACAAAGCATGAGATACCCAATATGTTCTACCCGGTATGTACTGCTTTTGCCGGTGATATTCCTCCTCAGTTCAGTGTTGGTACAAACGATTCAATTTTTGACGAACACGAAGACGACGACGACGATACTCCCAAAAAGAAAAAGCCTGTTCTTGATGATTTCGATGACGAAATTATAGCAGAACCTTTTTCCAAAGACATGGATTTCGGATTTGAACAGGAAGAACTGGAAGCCGAGGAAGAAGAAAATAAGGATAATTACGTTGACGACGATGATGATGATGACATCAACGATGAAGTTGATGAAAAATGAAGCCGCTTCTTGTTGTAATTGCCGGTCCGACTGCAGTTGGTAAGACAAAACTTTCGACATGTATTGCAGGATAGTTTAACTGTCCCGTAATTTCTTCCGACTCCCGGCAATTTTATAGCGAGATCTCTGTCGGCACTGCAAAGCCATCTCCCGAAGAACTCAGATCTGTCCCCCACTTTTTTATCGGTCACCTTTCAATTCACGATTACTACAACGTCAGCCGGTTCGAACAGGATGTCGTAAACCTCTACACATCCGGAGAAATTAAAGGACCTGTCGCGCTTCTTACAGGCGGTTCGGGCCTGTATACAGATGCAGTATGTAAAGGTATTGACGATATCCCCGACCCCGACCCGGAACTCAGAAAGCAGTTAATAAAAGATTTCGAAGAAAAAGGAGCAGAGCATTTCAGATCTGTCCTTAAAAACACCGACCCTGAAACATACGCAAACATTGACCTGAAGAACAAAAACCGCCTCATTCGCGCAGTTGAGACAATAATGATTACAGGCAAAACTCTGGGTGAAACAAGAAAAGGAAAGTATACTGAACGCCCATTCCGCCTTTTGAGGATAGCACTTGACATTCCCCGCAACGAATTACATGAACGCGTAAACGCAAGAGTTGATGAAATGATAAAGAACGGCCTCGAAAACGAAGCACACGACCTGTATCACCTTCGCCATCTGAACGCGCTGAATACTGTGGGATACAAGGAATTTTTCGACTACTTCAATGGCAATGTCACTCTTGAAAAAGCAGTTGAACAGATAAAGGCAAATACCCGAAAATACGCACGCCGGCAACTCACATGGCTCAGACGGGACAAAGAATACCAATGGTTCCATCCTGATCAGGAAGCGGAAATCATTTCACTTATAAAAACCTGTATTTGAATAACAGGATTTACATAAGGGTATACGGACTGTTCTTAAATTCAAAGAACGAAATTCTTGTTACAGATGAATTTCAGATCGACATGGCTATGACGAAGTTTCCCGGAGGAGGACTTGAATATGGCGAAGGCCCTGCAGATTGCCTTAAACGTGAAGTTCGCGAAGAAATGAACGGTCAGGAAATTGAGATAATAAATCACTTCTATACAACAGATTTTTTCCAGCAGAGCGTATTCGGGAAAAACACACAGGTTATATGTATCTATTATCTTGCCCGGTTAATTGAGCCAATAAAATTCACATTATCTTATAAGCCGTTCGATTTCCCGGAAATGAAGAATGGCTCCCAGTCGTTCCGGTTTATACCTCTCAAAAAACTTAAAAAGGAATTGACATTCCCCACGGATAAAGTTGTAGCCGGATTGCTGAATAAAATCAACCGATAAGATTTTTAAGTCCAAAATCCCAAATCACAAACAAATTCAAATTTCAAAAAAAAAATTCAAAATGGGTTTTGGATTTTGCAGTTTCGACGCTTCCATGTCCCTTCGTGACGATGGAAGGCCGTATATATTAAGAGCGGGAATGTGAACGAGAGCGATGATTTTTCTTCGCTCCCGTTCTGTTTTTCATTCTGTATCTCCGGCATTCCATCGTCCGACAGCACCCGCCAAAGCTACCCCCCGGTCTGTCCCCCGACAGACCGGAAAGGGGGTATGTGAATGTACATCCTCCTGTGGTTTGTCAGGGGACAAACCACGGAGGAAGAATAAAATCAACCGCTAAGATTTTTAAGTTCCAAATCCAAAATTCCAAATCACAAACAAATTCCAATCTCAAAAAATCTTGTTTTGAAAATTGAATTTAGAATTTTGTATTTGTTTGGAAATTGATGCTTGGAATTTGGATCTTGAAAATAGGAATTCCTATTGGCTCATTTTTTGTTTATTTTTGTTTTATATTTTAAACTTTTACTATGAAAAATTTGATTTTACTTTTTACAGCGGCATTATTAAGTGGTTGT
>CAZEWB010000323.1:0-5044 GCA_964515655.1 uncultured Bacteroidales bacterium | reverse complement strand
TAATTAAGCCGTAACTGCCGATAAAATTGTCGAGAAAGTTGAAAATCGGAATTACAAGGTAACGGTTGAACCATCCGAAAATTCCCCATCCCAAAGGCACAAGCCGTTGCAGGTCGGTTATCCCCTGGCCTTTGAGGGTCTGAAAATGATTGGGACCGAAATAAAATGTGAAATTCTTCGTCTCGTTTTTCTTAGGGTCAACAGGAATGGATAATTCCGCAGAGAAATCCTTAAGATATCTTTTGTCTCCCAAATATTTTTTTGAAGTAAGATTACCGTTGAGAAATGGGTCCTTTGAATATATTGCAGCGCTGAAGAACTGCTGTTTGAAACCTACCCAATCGATCTTTGTTGGAATGTTTTCATTGTCATCACTCGTTTCTGAAAGGTAATCAATCTCATCAAGATGGTGCTTGAAATATATAGTTGTGTTCATGCTTTCGAAATCCTTACCCTTTTCCTGCTGGGGAGATAATATCTTCCAGTTAAGACTGAAGTAATTCGAGTTATCGGCAAGAATATTCTGCAGATTATTCGTTTTTATAGTGTATTCAACTTTATATGAACCGGGTTTAAGGCTATATTCATAGATTATAGATGAAGAACTGTCGGGACAAAGATTAAAGGCAACGATTTGACTGTCTTTTTGTACAACAATGCAGCTGTCCTTACCCTGATATTCAAAAAAGAGGTTTTGAGTTGAAATTGTCCTGTTGTCCGAAAAGAAGTTTAAGTCGAAGAGGGTAGAGTCGCCCGAAAAAAGATATAATGGTAACGAATCCCACGTCTGGTATTCTTTTAACTGTACTGAGTAAATCCTGCCGCCCTGATTTGTGAATATGATACGTATTTTGTCATTTTCCAGAGTGTAGAATTTTTTTTCACCTTTGGTTAAAGAAGCAAAACGACCGAACTGATCGGCTGCAACGGCGTTTCTTATTGAATCTTTTTGAGTGTCGGTTACAGTCGAATCATCATTTACGATAACAGGCGCCTGGGTCTGTGCGTCCTTTTGTTTGCGGGCGGCTGAATCAAGTTTGGCTTTTTCAACCTTTGCTATTGAATCAATGCGATGTTGTGCTTTTTCGAGTTCTTCCTTGCTGGGCTGGTTGTATAAGAAGAATCCTATGATGATTACAAAAATAATCAAAAATCCGTAGAGGTAGTTCCTGTCCATTACTTTAATTTGTAGCCCGCAAAGATATAAAATTGAACCGAAAAATAGTTTTATTAATAAATGTTTGACCGTTTTGCATTATTTTTACTGCTCCTGATATAATGGCGCCTTATTATTTTATTGAATTTGTTCAAAAAAAAACCTTATTATTTTTTCGTTTTTACTAATTAATGAATATTTTTAGAGAACTAAATAAAGGAGTGATATTATGAGTAAGTATCTGTTATTAAGCCTCATGTTAATGGCTCAATCTTTCGTTCATGCAATTGAACCTGTAAGGACATATTCTTCCAAACCATCTGATTACGGGATGAATTACGAAGAAGTAAAAATCCCTGTCAGTGACGGAGCAGAGCTTAATGCATGGATGTTCAAAGCTACAAAGACCTCATATAAAATAATGGTACTGAGCGATGATGGTAACGGGAATATGGCCGACCTCATCGAACATGTCAGTATGTTCCTTTCTCTCGGTTATCATGTGATTACTTATGATTACAGGGGCTTTGGTACAAGCAGCAACTTCGAACTTAAAAACGAATTCTACATGTATGCCCAGTTCGAGAAGGACCTGAATGCTGTTATTGATTATTTAAAGAAAAATTACTCTGCAATTCCCCGGATACACCTTTTCGGGACGGGTATGGGAGCCGGTTTGTCGATTTCCGTTGCATGTAACCGTGACCTTCCCTATGTAATTGCTGATTCTCCTTTTCAGACCCTGGACCAGATACAGACAAAAATTAAAGAAGTAAAAGGTGTTGATGTAAAGATACCGTTGGGTTATGATAAAACCTTAATTGAACCAAAATATTCACTGCCTAAAAAAGGTAACTACCTCGGGGGATTGATGCTTATTGTCGGTGAAAAGGATTTGCTGTATACTGTTAAAGATGTAAAGGAAATTCAGAAACTTGGACCTAACAATACCCAGCTATACATTGTAAAAGGCAGCAACGGCGAAAACAACTACAAAGCCGACAAGGACAAGTATCTGGAAATTCTTACTGAATTCCTGAAGAATACGTGATATAAATTTTCCTAAAAAAAAGGCGGGAAACCCGCCCATAATCAGATTTAAATATGATTATTGTTTTATGAACTTCAGTGTCACTATATCAGTTGAGTTTTGAAGGTTCACGAAGTATACTCCCGGATTTTCAACTGAGACAGGCAGGTAATTATGTCCCTTTTCAACCGGCAATATGTACTGCTGAATTGTCTTTCCGGTAATGTCCAGTATTGTTATCGTAATGTCAGTCGTTTGAGCGGCATCAAGGCTTATCAGTGCATCCTTTTCGGATGGATTGGGGAAGAGCAGGATCTGGGAAAGATTATCTGAGTTCCTGGGAATATCTACGGTAGCATTGTACAGTACTGTAAAACCACCGCCTGTAATTGAAACGCTGCTCTTGAAGCGTATATACAATCTGGTTGCCTGAATATTCATTGTAGTAGGAACATTTAATCCATGCCATTTCCCTAAAAGATTTTGAGTACTCATTGAATTCTTATAAATCATTATATAGTCGTTAGTGTCAGAAGAAGGGAACAGGAATTCAGTGAAGTTCAGGTCAAATGTACCTACGTTAGTGGGATTTAAGTCAAAAGTGCAAATAGCGCTGTTTTTGTACTCACATATACCGCTTCCATCAGTGACTGTTCCGGATGGAGTTGTAAATATTTGAGTACCGCCGCAATAGGTTACTTTGTAACTTGCATACCAGCCTTCGGCAACCGAAGAAGCATCGGTTGTAAAACGTATCAGAATAGCGCCTGTATATGAATACAGATAAGCGTTAGCCGCTGGTATGTTTGCAGAAGAATATGTGGCCAGAAGTGGTGAACCTGTATTATCACCATCATAAACATAAACAAAATCACCGCTTCCAAGAGACATTACATCGAAATTCAACTGTATCTTTTCTCCGCATGCAGGCTGAATCAGATACAGGCAGTCTTTATTGCTGTCATAATTCTGATTACCGCTGCCATCGTTAAATGTTCCTTCGGCTCCGGAAATAAGTTTAGGTGTTGATGTGCAGTTTTCAGGATATCCTGAAGCGGGATAGATATCAAATACTCCTCCGAAATTCTGATTGAAGGTATAACCTCCGGCAGTCTGTGAGGCAATATCGTAATAGCCGTTTGCAGAACCTCCCCAGCCCCAATTCATGTGGAAAGTTTCTCCAATATATCCGTCTATGTTCCATGCATGACCGCCGGTGGCATCTGAACCTGAATAACACATAGGTTTTTTAGCATCTATCTGTGCTTTTATCATGTTCTTCCAGCTGGTTTCCGTGTAACTGATTTTACTCTTGTAATTGCAGGCAGTGGCATATTTGAAATAAGTTTCCAGGGCAGTGACTATCTTTTCAGTCATGGATGCACTTCCGTCAGGTCCGAAATACATATCAACTGCAATTGCGGAGTGATAGCAAAGTTTGGCTAATTCTGTGTTACTGGCGGAAAGACTGTTTGGCATGTTATTGTAATTATACGTCTGAGCAGCAAAGTTTACTGTTAATGTGCCGTAGCCTCCGTTTTCCCAATTATACAATGTGTTGCTTCCGGTACCTGTTGTAGGATAATTATAATATTTAATAACCTGAGCCATTGCGAGAGCAACACAACCTACATATACATGTCCATCTGGACCTACAGCATCTGCCGGGCATAATTCATTGTATGGGTCATCCTGATTCCAGAGTGTAAGAAGCAATGGTTGTATCATCTGGACATCCTTTTTCTTCGGGCTGTTTGTCAGAACTTCCTGCCATTCTGCAGCAGCATCGGGGTGGGGTTGTAAGTTGTTTTTAATTGCATTGTCTATCTGGTCAGCATAATTATTCATCCAAAAACGAAATGACGGAATAAGCTCGCCTGAAGGGAAAGGACCTTCGAATGAAAAACCTATAATGGGTTTTGCAATATCATCTGCAGATATAATTATAAATCCCTCAGTTTCGTTGATATTAAAAACATAAAACAATGGTGTCTCAGTGTCAGATTTAAAAGTCCTGGTCAGTGTAAGGTTCAGGTCAGACAGTGATTTCTCAACGGGGTTATACAAAATACAGACATTGATTGCAGCCTTGCGGGCAGTTTCAACGTCAATGCCTTTTCCTGACA
Source organism: uncultured Bacteroidales bacterium (assembly GCA_964515655.1). Classification (GTDB taxonomy): domain Bacteria; phylum Bacteroidota; class Bacteroidia; order Bacteroidales; family GWA2-32-17. Next base: position 732 of record CAZEWB010000323.1, on the reverse strand, counting down.
TATTCAAAGAAAAAGCAACAATAATGATCAGAGTAAAAATAAGATTTTTCATAAAAAGAGATTTAATACCTCAAAGATAGAAAAAAATCCTTAATAAAAACAAAACCGCCACGTTATTTTTTAAACAGGTACTTGTGAGTTAAGAATTTTCAGTAAGGTTTAAAGTCGGTATATTCCCTGTAAAGTTTCTTATCAAGAGTAAGCATTGTGACAAAGACTGCACCTTCAGGACTATAGCCTGCCTTTTTACACAGATTGTCGATAAGCCTGCTGACTTCTTTCCTGACCCTGGGATCATTCTTTTCAAATGCAGGCATCCCGTATTCTTTAACCGCATTTCTGAAATTGTCGTTTTCCGCATATGGTTCAAGAGAGTTCTCTTTGAGGTTATTTGAATATTTTAGGAACAGCTCAGCGAAAAGCTCTGTTTCCTCAACCTTCTTCTTATTTACATTTATCTCCTGCGCGAGTGTTTTGGTAACGTATTCGTGATGTATCTCCTTCCGGAATGAAATGCGCTCGTCATCCGAAGATGTGACCCCGATGAAAAAGGCTTCGAAATTCTTGAAATACTCGTTAGTGATCTCAATTGTGTCGCCGGTGTAAAGACATTTTACTGTATCTCCGGGTTCGTAATTCACTGCAAAAAGATAATTGAGAATATCGCGTGTGATCTGCTTTTCATTATAATAATATATACATTCCTTTATCCGCTGCAGGACATCATATTCG
>CAZEWB010000322.1:0-5046 GCA_964515655.1 uncultured Bacteroidales bacterium | reverse complement strand
TGTGTTGGGTGTGTTTGGGTGTTTGGTTCAGACAAAAGAACGCAACCGCATTCTTAAGAATTTACTGGTTGACTTCTCAAACCTCGATCTGCAGCCATCTCATCTGGAAGGTAATGATGTTATCGGTGATGCCTATGAATTCCTTATCGCTCAGTTCGCAGGCGCTGCCGGTAAAAAAGCAGGTGAATTCTATACTCCAAGCGAAGTTTCCGAACTCCTAGCCAAATTAGTTGACCCAAAGCCCGGAAACAGAATATATGACCCGGCCTGTGGTTCCGGCTCCTTATTAATAAAGGTATCTCGTGAAGTTGGCAGTACTAATTATTCTCTATATGGTCAGGAGGCTATTGGTAGCACATGGGCGCTTTGTCGTATGAATATGTTTCTGCATGAACAGGACAATGCAGACATAGAATGGGGCGACACACTTAATAACCCTAAACTCCTTGAAGGCGACAAACTAATGAAATTTCATATTGTTGTTGCAAACCCACCATTTTCGCTCGACAAATGGGGCGCTGAGAATGCAGTTTCCGACCAGTACAATCGCTTTCACAGGGGCACACCTCCAAAAAGTAAAGGGGACTATGCTTTCATAACTCACATGATTGAATCAACTTATGAGGACATTGGCAAAGTAGGTGTTATAGTCCCCCATGGAGTGCTTTTTCGTGGAAGCAGCGAAGGTGTGATACGTAAAAAATTCATTGAAGAAAACCTACTCGAAGCTGTCATTGGCCTTCCGGCAAACTTGTTCTTTGGTACCGGTATCCCGGCAGCAATTCTTATTTTCAACAGAGGAAAAAATGATAACAAAGATGTGCTCTTCATTGATGCCAGCCGTGAATACGAATCAGGGAAAAATCAAAATATCTTACGCCCTGCGGATATTGAACATATTGTAAAAACATACCAGGCTTATAAAGCCTCACCACCTTGCACTACTGAAGCAGGTGTTGTAATCGAGGTAAAATATGCTTATCGTGCAACAATCAATGATCTTAAGGAAAATGAATATAATCTTAATATCCCACGCTATGTTGACACATTCGAAGAAGAAGCCGAAGTGGATATACCAGCAACGAAAGAAGAAATTGCACGTCTTAAGACCGAATTAACTAATGTGGAAAAGCAAATGGATATTTATTTAAAAGAGTTAGGGTTCTGATTATGTCAGTATCAAACATACCAGAAAAAATCAAAATTATCCTCTGGGGTAAGGCATCTGGTCGTTGTCAATACAGAGGTTGTAATGCATGTTTATATACCGATTCGTTAACTCAGGCAGAATTTAACTCAGCTTACATTGCCCATATTATAGCAGATAGTCCTGAAGGCCCTCGAGGTGATTCGGAATTATCAGAAAAATTAGAAAAAGATATATCTAACCTTATGTTGATGTGCGATGAACATCATAGATTAATTGATAAGGCTGATGTTTCTGGTCACACTGTTTCCTTGCTAAAGGAAATGAAAAAAGAACATGAAGAAAGGATTGCAATAGTATCTGCAATAAACCCCAACATGCATAGTCATATTGTAATCTATAAAGCAAATGTTGGTGTTCACACTCCAGAAATATCTTACGAATCACTAAGAGAATTCTTATTACCTTCCCGTTACCCGGCCATTAATCGTGCTATTGATTTAAGTTTATCTAATAGTCCAATGCGTGATCGTGATGACATTTTTTGGAATACAGAGACGAACAATCTTGAAGAGCAGTATAAACAACAATTACTTCCACTTTTAAGGAAGGGTGAAATTAAGCACATGTCTGTATTTGGCTTTGCACCACAGCCACTATTGATTAAACTAGGCACTTTACTTTCCGAAGTTCAGAATATTGATGTTTTTCAAAGGCATCGTGAACCTTCTACATGGAAATGGCAAACAGATTCTATTTTAAAAGATTTTGAATTTATTCAACCAATTGTAAAATCAGGTATTCCAGCACTGGTCTTTTCTCTTAGTGCGACTGTTACAGATGATAGGATAAAATCAGTTATAGGTGATGATTGTAATATCTGGAAGATCTCTATTTCAAACCCGGGTAATGACTTTTTAAAAACGAAAGAACTCTTATCAAAATTTCGTGCTATTACTCGCCATGCTTTTGACAAAATCAAGTCTTTTTATAACGATAAAATGCCTTTGCATATTTTCCCTGTAATGCCTGTTTCAGCAGCCATTGAACTAGGCAGGGTCTGGATGCCTAAGGCAGACATGCCATTAATCATATACGACCAGAATACTGCAGTAGATGGTTTCATCAAATCAATAGAAATTAAAAATCAATAAATAATATGGCACTTACAGAAGAACAAAAAAAATTATTCAGTGAACTTTTTCAAGAACTTGGTAGTTCGCTTGACATTTCGGAAACTCAGCATAACGCAGCTGTTAAAAGTTACCAGGCAGTTGGGGAATGGTTATCAAAAGACGGTTCTGAATTAAAACCTTATTCTCCCGACGTACTACCTCAGGGGTCCTTTATGCTCGGCACTATGATAAAACCTATTAATGAAAATGATGACTTAGATATAGATCTTGTTTGTCAGCTTAATGGCAAAAATAGTGATTGGACTCAGTGCGATTTAAAGCAAAAAGTAGGCAACAGACTTAAATCAAATGACATTTACAAAGGTATGATAAAGAAGCCTGAGGGGAGGCGTTGTTGGACACTTGAATATAGGAAAGATACAGAAAATCAAAAAGTGCGATATCATATTGATGTTCTCCCTTGTATAGTAGATTCAGATTATAGGTTTTTCCTTGAGAAATCATTTGCTGATTCTGTTTTTAATGTAGACAAACTGGTTCTCAGGATCACAGATAAAGATAGTTCGAACTATGAAATTGATACAAATCTTCAAACATGGTTAAAAAGTAATCCTTTCGGTTTAGGTAGATGGTTTTTCCAGCAAGCAGTGATTGATTTTGGTAAATCATTTACAATAAACGAATCCATTCAAAGGGTTCCTAAATACAAAGCAAATAAACTTCCTTTACAACGTATAGTTCAGATTTTAAAACGCCACAGGGACATCATGTTTAACGGTGATGAAGACAAGCCAATATCTATCATTATTACTACCCTTGCGGCACATGTATATAACAAGGAATCTATGCTCTCAGAAGGTCTAATTAATGTAGTAGATAAAATGCTTGACTATGTTTTCGATGCTCCAGATCCCAGAACAGGCAATATAATTAAATGGGTAAGAAATCCAGTAAATGAATCTGAAAATTTTGCAGATAAGTGGCCTGAAAATCCAAAACGTCAAGAAAACTTTTATAAATGGCACGCAAAATTAAAAAAAGACATTCATGATATCTTTGACAAACGTGGTGGCCTTGATATTGTTCAGGAATCATTTTACGATCCTTTCGGTAAAGATATCGTAACAAAAGCATTCAGTAATTATAGTGAACGAATACTAAAGGCAAGACAGGATGGTAATTTAAAAATGGCAGCAGGTACTGGTATCCTTGGTGAAGTCGGCACAACAATCAAATCGCATAATTTTCATGGCAACTATTAATAATAATAAGTTAAGTTTTGGAATTCAGTCCTCTAGGTTGAAAAGTATTTTCCCAACTTCTACTGTGTTGTTTTTTACTGCATCAACTTTTATTTGGAAATGCGCATTAACCCCCACACCCTTAAGTAATACATATGATATTCGTCTTGAATATAAAAAGAATTTTCATCCTTGTGTTTTTGTAATAAATACAACACTTCAATTGTATCCTGGGGCAACTGAGTTGCCACATGTTTATAATTCGGATAAACAGCATCTATGTCTATATTTCAGAAAAGGTCAAGAATGGAACAGTACAATGTATATTGCAGAAACAATTATCCCATGGGCTTCCGAATGGCTTTTTTACTATGAAATATGGCTTTGTACAGGCGAATGGAATGGTGGTGGAATTTCTCATGAAATAAAAAATGCAAATACAGCTCTTTAAACGTATATAAAGCATGTCACAATTAACAAAAATATCAATCTCTAAACACAGATGGACATTAGCATGGTTTTGTTACGTTTTACTGATATTCTCATTTGTATTTTTTGTAGTTGAATATAATAATGAATCATGGTTCACTACTATTCTTCAAATTTATGGCTTGATTATCCCAATATATCCTACTATACTTATTTTTATTCAAAGTCGTGCAGCCAGTAATAGAGATTTGCAAGCACAATTACAGCATTTGCAGCTGTTAAATCAGCAGAAAATTGATGCGATGCAAAAGTTCTTTCAGGAACAGATTGATACAATAAACAATAGTGCAAATAAACAAATTGCAGAATTTAAAAACACTACTAATTTACAAATCAAAACCATTCAGGATACAACACAAACTCAGATTGAAGAACAGCGATCCCTTACAAATAAACAAATAGATGCTCTGTATTCTGCTACACAAAAACAGATTGAAAATTATGCAACACAAACATCAGTAATTGTGGCCCGACTTGAAGATAATTCTACCCTTCTTGCAGAGATATTATTGCGACAACTGGAGGATAAACTTGGTGAACTTAATACAATGTTATCAAATGCAAATAATAATTTTATAAATCTCAATACATGGCAATTGCTAAGAACTCCCGAAGAAAAGGAAGCACAACTTACACGACAAAAAGATTATATTACTCGAATTGAACAAACTCTTTCACATTTCAATAACAAATGGCAACAAATTAAAGACTTTCTAAATGCAAAAGGATAAAATAAAATCCGGGTTCAAAATAACATCACTTGGCCCAATTCCCAGCGATTGGGAAGTAAAAGAATTAGGTGACGTTTTTGATTATATAAATACTCCTTCATTTTCAAGAGATAACCTGACAAATGAAAAAACAATAAATGAAGTTTATTATATTCATTATGGGGATATTCATGCTACCTATAAATCAGAATTATTAGACTTCGAAATTGAAACAAGAGTTCCTTTTTTAAAAGATGAGTCTAATAATTCTGATTTATAGGTAGCGTGAATACCCCCAAAACCAAACACACCCAACACAACCC
>CAZEWB010000321.1:1914-5047 GCA_964515655.1 uncultured Bacteroidales bacterium | reverse complement strand
TAAAAAAAAGTTATTAACATCTTTGGACTAATATATAACAAGTAATGGTATTACATCCATGGGCGGCTTCGATATTTTTCGGGCAACAATGGATTCCAACGGAGTATGGGGAAATCCTGTAAATCTAGGTTCTCCCATAAACACGCCTGATGACGATGTGTTCTTTGTAATTTCAGGAAGCGGCAAACATGGATACTACTCGTCATACAGGATGAACGGGGAAGGGGAGAAGGACATTTACATGATAGATTTTAAAGAGGACACAACTGAGACATATCCTCCGGGTGCCAACAAAGGCAAATCCAAACTCACTCTTCTTAAAGGTACGGTCAAAGATGGCGACCTTTTGATACCGCTTGAAGCAGAAATTGAGATTGTAGATAATCAGGAAGGCAAGGTTATTTTCACTTCCAAATGCAACAGCACAACGGGGAAGTATCTCGTTTCGCTTCCATCGGGGAAGAATTACGGTATTGCAGCTAAAGTCGAGGGCTACCTTTTCCATTCCGAGAACTTTAATATTCCCGACACTGCGGCATTTCAGGTGATAGAAAAGAACATCCTTCTATATAAAGTTAAAGTCGGATCGAAAATGGTTCTCAAAAATATTTTCTTCGACTTCGACAAGGCTACTTTAAGGGACGAATCCATTTCAGAACTGTCCCGTCTGATAAAACTGATGAATGATTATCCAAATCTCCGCGTTGAAATTTCAGGTCATACAGATAACAAAGGCTCGCTTGAATACAATACAACTTTGTCGCAATCAAGAGCAAAGTCAGTTGTGGATTATCTGATAAGAAATGGTGTGTCCGGCAGCAGGCTGGAGTATAAGGGATACGCGTTCAATGCTCCTATAACAACAAATGACACCGAAGAAGGTCGCCAGATGAACAGAAGGGTGGAGTTTAAGATAATCGGGAACTAGTGACTGAGAAAATTCTATGATATTACTTTTTTCGAAAAAATCCGGGAAAGTTTAGTGTCTATGTTGTTTTTCAACTGTTTGTCGGATATTCACTTCTTTAATATCATCAAAATTAGGCCTCTTCGCGGTAAGAATCAAAAAAACAAATATTCTAATCCTTAATACAACGAACAGAGAAGCCGTCGGTCTTTTTGTTGTAGTTTTTGTAAATACCACCTGTTTCTATCGTTTTGTATACTTTACCATCTCTCAGATCGGTAAACGTACTATTTTCCTGGGCAATCGAATTAAATGCAATTATCATAATTGCGACTGTTATAGATACATTTTTGTTTTTCATTTTTTTAAAGGTTAACGACACGTGCTGTAGATAGTGCCGCAGGAGTCAAAGGTAATACTATTTTGTCAAACGGAATACGCGCATTACCACAGCATAGAGTCAGGTGTCGGCGGAATGGTCTTTTGTTGTGCCATAAAAGCACTGTCAGATTATTATTTTGCATTTTTTGATTCAACCTCATTATATTTGAAGAATTCGCTAATAATATTGATAGAAAATAAATTATTTACAATTTATTTCGTACTTATCCATTTATTAAGTTACATTTACAAAACTTACCCTTCTAAAACATAGTTGAAATCCGAAAAACATTCTCACATGAAAACCAACAAATCAAAATCCGCAAAACCAGTAAAAAAAACGTTTTTAAAAACCGATACAAGTCAGTTTCCAATAGTGGGTATAGGAGCATCTGCAGGTGGTCTGGAAGCATTGGAGCAGTTTTTTGGAAAAATGCCTGATGGCAACGGGATGGCGTTTGTGGTAATCCAACACCTCGATCCAAACCGCGTTGGTATTATGCCTGAGTTGTTGCAACGAACAACAACAATGAAAGTGATACAGGCAAGTGACCGGCTTAAAGTAAAGCCAAACTGCGTATATGTGATACCACCTAACAAAAGCCTGTCATTATTGAATGGATCATTGCATTTATTCGCTCCGGTTAAATCACATGGTCTGCGTTTACCTATTGATATCTTCTTCCGTTCATTAGCTGACGATCTGAACGAAAAAAGCATAGGTATAATACTTTCGGGTATGGGCTCAGACGGCAGCCTGGGACTTAAAGCCATTAAAGAAAAAAACGGCATTGTACTGGTGCAGGATCCTGCCACCGCAAAATTCGATAGCATGCCTCGTAGTGCTACCGAAGCCGTAATTGCTGATATTGTGGCCCCCGTAGAGGAATTGCCCGCCAAACTGATTGCTTACCTGAATATTATTCCGACAGAAAAAACAGACCTCGAAATTGAAAGTAAAAACAAAAGCAACCTCGATAAAATTATTATACTCATCCGCGAACAATTAGGTCACGACTTTTCTTTGTATAAGAAAAACACTTTGTTTCGCCGCATCGAAAGGCGAAAGGGGATTCACCAAATAGACAAGATAAATAACTATGTTCGCTTTTTGCAGGAAAACCCTAAGGAGGTCGAAATACTTTTTAAAGAGTTGCTGATTGGCGTTACAAGCTTTTTTCGTGACACTGCCGTTTGGGAAATGCTCAAAAATAATGTTCTTCCTGCCCTGATGAACGAATTACCCGATGGATATACATTGCGGGCATGGGTGCCGGGCTGCTCAACAGGGGAAGAGGCATATTCATTAGCCATTGTTTTTAAAGAAGCTTTGGAAAAAAATAAAAAGCAAAAAAACCTGCATCTGCAAATTTACGCCACCGATCTCGACAATGATGCTATTGAGAAAGCACGCAAAGGCAGTTTCTTTAAAAACATTACTGCTGATGTATCGCCCGAACGTATCAGCCGGTTTTTTACTGTTGAAGACGAAGGATACCGCGTTAATTCTGCCATTCGCGAAATGGTTGTGTTTGCTCCTCAGAATGTGATCAAAGACCCGCCATTTACCAAACTCGACATTATTACATGCCGCAATATGCTGATATACATGGAACCCGAATTGCAGAAAAAACTTATGTCGTTGTTTAATTACAGCCTTAATCCCGGTGGAATAATGGTACTTGGTACTGCGGAGACCCTTGGAAACAAAAATGACGGGTTTAAAGAACTTGATTCTAAATTTAAAATTTTCAAACGCTCCGCAACAGGATCAGCATCTGAACTCATTGATTTTCCCAGCTCTTTTTATCACTCTAAAGCAGGCACAACCCCAAAAAAACATTA
>CAZEWB010000321.1:0-1904 GCA_964515655.1 uncultured Bacteroidales bacterium | reverse complement strand
TGTGTTGGGTGTGTTTGGGTTTTGTTGTCGACAACATTACCTAAAGTTGTTGATAACATCCAGACACTCGCCGATCAGATTTTACTTCAGCGCTTTACCCCTGCCAGTGTACTGGTTAACGACAAAGGTGATATACTATACATCACAGGTCTTACCGGGAAATACCTTGAACCTGCCGCAGGTAAAGCAAACTGGAACATTCATGCAATGGCGCGCGAAGGATTGCGTCAGGCTTTACCGGGTGCTTTCCGAAATGCAATACAAAACTTTGATCCGGTAATATTGCGTAATATTAAAATAGGAATCAACGAGGGTTTTCAGTTTGTTGATGTTACTGTCCAACGCATCGAAAGCCCCGATACATTAAGAGGTATGATTATGATAGTATTTTCCGATGTGCCGGTGATACTTGAAAATAATTTAGTGAACCAAAAAACGGAGAAGAGAAGATCAGGCAGTAAGCAGAAGGAATTGGAGATTGAACTACAACGAAATTACGAAGAGTTGCATAGCACACGCGAAGAAATGCAGACATCGCAGGAAGAATTGAGATCAACTAACGAGGAGTTGCAATCAACCAATGAAGAATTGCAATCAACCAACGAGGAACTCACCACCTCAAAGGAAGAAATGCAGAGTCTGAATGAAGAGTTGCAAACGGTAAATATTGAACTGCAGAGCAAGGTAAGTGATTTTGTCCGGGCAAACGATGATATGAAAAATCTTCTCAATAGTACCGAAATTGCTACACTTTTCCTCGATAAGGATTTGAATATACGCAGGTTCACCGATCAGGTTACTAAAATATTTAAACTGCGTAAAGCTGATATTGGCAGGCCTTTTACCGATCAGGTTACCGATTTGAAATACCCCGAAATTGACAGCCATGCCCGGCAGGTAATCAAAACCCTTACCTCTGTTGAAACGGCAATTACAACACACGACGGAAGGTGGTTTAATGTACGGATTATGCCCTATCGCACCCTCGAAGACCGCATAGACGGATTGGTTATAACATTTACCGATATAACCGTATCCAAAAAGCTGGAAACAAAACTGAAAGAAGCAAATGAATCGCTTCGCGAAGCAAGAAAAGTTTATGAAATAAAACATCCCAAACAAAAGAAAAAATAAAATAATACAATTTGATTACCATGCGAAAAGCAACCAAGTCAGAAGCCGTAAACCTGCGTCAAAAGGCAGAAGAACTGCTGAAAAATAAAATAATAAAAAAGGCTTTACAACATTCTGATGCCGATACACTGAAACTCATTCACGAACTTGAGGTGCATCAGATTGAACTGGAATTACAGAACGAAGAACTCATGTATGCAAAAGAGCAGGCAGAAGTAGCGACCGGAAAATATACAGAATTATACGATTTTGCACCATCGGGATATTTTACACTTTCCAAAGAAGGTAAAATTATGGAGCTAAACCTTTGCGGAGCAAAGATGCTTGGCAAAGAGCGTTCGCATTTAATAAACCGTCCGTTTGGTTTTTTTGTATCCGTAGAAACAAGATCTGCTTTCAACTTGTTTCTTGGTAAAGTATTTAACAGCAAAACCAAAGAATCATGTGAATTCACATTGTCAATTAATGGCGACATACCAATGAACGTATACCTTACCGGCATCCTTAACGAAAATGGAGAACAATGCATAGTAACAGCTGTTGACATCACCGAGCGCATTCAGATGGAACAGGAATTAATCAAAGCTAAAGAAAAAGCAGAGGAAAGCGACCGTTTAAAAACTTCATTTCTTTCCAATATATCGCACGAATTCAGAACACCCATGAGTGGTATTCTGGGCTTTACAAAACTGCTGAAAAAACCTAGGTTAACGAGAGAACAACAACGGGAGTATATCAATAGCGTTGAGAAAAGTGGTGCACAAATGCTT
>CAZEWB010000320.1:0-5062 GCA_964515655.1 uncultured Bacteroidales bacterium | reverse complement strand
TGTGTTGGGTGTGTTTGGGTTTTTGTTTATATTGAATTTGACAAGAACATTGCTCTGGACGTTTTTGTTTCAAAAACAAGCGGAGAGGCGCTTCCGGTAATCAGGGAATCTGAAGAAGTCGTTCAGCAAATAAAAGATGAGCCATGCAGATCGGATCTGAAAAAACGTATCAGACTTAATATTCAGAATATAAAACCAGGCATATACATTATTAATATTGTTTCAGAAGATATGACATGGAACAGAATACTGATAAAGCAATAACGGATGAATAAATATTTAATACTGATATTGACCTCATTCTGCTGCCTGACAACTCATGCACAGGGATTCTTTGATCCCGGAAAAGGTTCGCTTGACGCATCGTTCTCATTTAGTAATAACGACCTGTATCATTCAGAATACCCTTCTCAATACGGCACTCTGTCTGCATGGCAGAATTTTTCCCTTGCAAATATCCCATTCATTGTCAACGGCTTTTATTCTTCAATGAACAATATAAATAACAATGGATTATTCCCGAATTATTTCAACCTCTCATTCAACGCCAATGATTTCAGGAAAAATATCATCGAAAAAGTAAATTACGAATACGAAAAAACATATCTAACAGAGGCTGCAAAAAAGCGAAAAAAGATATACCTCTTATCGCAATCTCAACAGATAGACTCTGCACTTGCCACATACGATGAGAACGCATTAACACAATTGACTGACACTTACGAACAGAAAAAAGCGAGACAAAGCGATCCCGACAGTATTGAATACTACAATACATTGCTGAATGAACTGTATGAATACAAAGATTCATGGGCAAATCTAAAAATGCTGAAAGCGAAGAACGACAGTATAAGCAAAGGCATAGTACCTGATGACAGTATCATAAACAAATATTCACCTTTTAATTTTGCAGACTTTGATAAAAGAAAAGGCGATATAAAAAACATTTATCCGGTTACAAGAGCGGAAAGAATTGCAATGTCTTTAGATCGCTTTAATGCAGGACGCTTTCCGTTCATTTCACATCATTTCGTAAGTCAAAGTTCTTTTATAGATGGTATAGATATAAAAGTAAATCCATCCCGGTTTTCGTTGTCGGCGCTATACGGAAAACTCAATACAATTAATCTGCCTTATTTATATACTGTGAACCCTGAAAATTCGGTTATCACAGGCGGTTCATTCGGATTCAGCGTTTCAAGTACAATGACAGAAATATTCTCGTACATCATAAATAAGGACAGGCAAAACGTCAACGATATTATTGGTGTGATGCACAATACAGAGATAAGTAAAAAGGTCGGGCTTACATTTATTTTATGCGGTTCACAGTACAATACAAGCGCTGGCATTAATACCGGCGAATTCAGCAACGAATCGCTTCCTCTAGAATATCCGTATAATACCGACAACTTCGTTTACAATATTTTTTTCCAGAGGAAGTCGTTGAACTTTATTACAGGCTATGCTTTCGACGGTAAAGTGAATTTTTCGGGGATCATCCGCGGGAACAGGCTTTTTGCAGGTTACGAAAATGTTTCACCCACATATTATTCTCTTGCATCGCCTTTCCTTGTAAAGGATATCTCGGCAGTCTGCATCGGGACTGAACAGAGTTTCTTTAAAAATATTCTAAAGATCAATATCACTCAGCGCATCAGAGAAAAGAAGACATCAGACCTGTATGCATACAGCGCAGGATGGCAGAGCACAAGTATACGCGCTTTTTACAGACCGTCAGAATTTCTGAATATCAATACCCAATATCAGATCAGTGAAAGAAGCAGTGAAAATATAAAAGAGAACAACCATATCTTTAATTTGAATTGTTTCTATACATGGAAATATCTTGCAAACACAAGTCACATGATTCAGGCATTTTATGTTGAACACCCCGGCACAAGCACGCTGTGGAACCTGAATTACATTTTCACAGTTCCCATTATTTCCGTTCTGGATCTCAGCATCGGGTTGAATACCCATTTTCAGAACAGCAATAAATACAAATCACTCAGGTCAGATATCACGTTCCATCCGGGGAAAAAGGCAAGCCATATTTTAACTGTGACTATGTCATTAGATAATGTCTGCAAAGAATATTTCGGGGGTTACAGTTTCAGAATTAATCTGACAAAGAATTTCATTGCAGATATTATGGCAGGCTACGGCGCTTTTGTATTTGTTGACCCGTCATGGGAAGTATTTGAAAACAAGTCCTCGTTAACCGGTAATATCAAACTGATTTATCTATGGTAAGGTGGATAATGATATCAGTTTTTGTTTTGCAAACTGTCTGTTGCTTTTCGCAGACGATAATACCACGTTTTGAAGCCGGTGACGCTCTTACAATTCAGCAACTGTGGGATGTTGAGATAAACTGTCCTGCTAACCCTGCAAATACATTTTTCCTTTCATGGAATATCTGCGGAAAGGACGGATCGGTTTTAATGGAAGCAAAAAGTAAAACTTTCAATATTGACGATACAAAGTATTTTTTCATCGAAGACCAGGCAACGAATTCTCCTTACCAGTACAATTTTATGAACAATGACTGGAGAAAAATATGCGAAAAGACAGGCAGTATAATACCTTCGGGAGTCTATACGATCAATTATACTTTGTACCGTACAAGCCCCGGCTGCAACTGGACGGGAATAGTAACAGTACAACTGATTTATCCATTGCAGATACAATATTTCAACTCCCTCGATCTGGTCTATCCTTTAAATTTTGACACTCTGATCGAGACCAATCCCGTATTCAAATGGCTGCCCCTGATCCTTGCAAGCGCAGGCGGTTACAACAACATTGAATATTTTATAACAGTCACGGAAGTTTTGCAGGGACAGATCCCTGAACATTCAATAATCTACAATCCCGCATTGTTTTACGAAACCGTTGCCAATACATATACTCCGTATCCGATATATTCAAGAAAATTGGAGCCGGGAAAAACTTATGCGTGGCAGGTAAAAGCGTTGGAAAATAAAAATATAGTTGCAGTATCGGAACTGTGGGTCTTTTCAATTTATATGCAAAAGCCTGATGAGATAGCTGATGATGAACCCCCGGTATTCCTGACTTTGAAAAGCGAACCCGCACCTGATAAATGGGTTTATATCGAAGGCAATTATTTATACTTTACAATTGAGACTGAAAAAAATATAAGTAAAAATGCGAACTACTCCATTTACGATGCCCAGAAAAATAATAATGTTGTAATAAGCGGGAAAAAGCAACCGATAACCATTACATATGGCAAAAACCTGTATTCGCTTCCTGTACAGAACCTGAAAAAAGGGAACAAATACTCGTTGGAAGTAAAGACCGATTCGGATACCGGGTATATTAATTTTATTAAGAAATAGGTATTCCGACGATTCTATCGTCCGAACGAAGCGGAGCGGAGAGAGGACATGGAATCGTAGGAATACAAATACTTTTTCTTATTTTTGAAGAAATATTCCTCCTGAAAAGATAATGAGTCAGCGTTCATTTTGAATGCAAAACAAATAATAAATCCAAAAACATGAAAAACAGGACTGCATTAATGACATTAGCAATTTTATTCTTTGCAATGCATTCGGTTGCTCAAAAAAAGGAAACTTTTACCGACCCGAGAGACGGTAAAACATACAAAACCGTAAAAATAGGCACACAAACGTGGATGGCCGAAAACCTTGCCTTTAAAACAGACAGTGGTTGTTTTGCCCATAGCTACGACACAAATAATGTGGCAACCTATGGCTACCTTTACGAATGGGAAACTGCAAAAAATGTGTGTCCTGCCGGTTGGCATTTACCAGGCAATGAAGAATGGGCAACATTAGTAGAATATTTAGGAGGAGAATATGAAGCAGGCGGAAAAATGAAGGAAGAAGGAACAACACATTGGGCAAGTCCAAATAATGGGGCAACAAATAAAAGCGGTTTTACGGCCCTTGCGGGTAGCAATCGGGGTAAGTTCAAAGAATTCAACAAAATCGGAATAGTCGGCGATTGGTGGAGTTCTACCGAATGGGGTCCTTACATGTCCTATTTCATGCGCCTGTATTACAGTTCCATCGAAACGTTCAAATTGAACGACTCCAAGACCCATGGCTATTCTGTGCGTTGTATTAAGGATTAAAATATTTTTTTGTTATAGCGACGGTTGAACGGGCGACTATGCAGGCATGCGGGCTGTATCACCCGGTCAGTTGCATGGGCAGTGCCGTCTGCATCCTGCAAAACCAAAATTCCCTGAATGGTTATTTTTTATTATTTTTGGAGAAACATTGACTCCATGGTAATAAACACTATGAAAATATTAACCTTACTTTTTGCAGTACTTGCAGTACTTGCATTATTTACATTTAACGGTCAGGCACAGACTGTGACTGACTTTGACGGTAATGTATATAATACTGTAACAATTGGCACACAGATCTGGATGAAAGAAAATCTTAAAGTGACTCATTATTGCGATGGCACTGCAATACCAAATATCACAGATAATACAGCATGGACTGACCTTACCTCAGGAGCATATTGCAGTTATAATAACAGTACAGATTCAGCAGCGACCTATGGCAATCTTTACAACTGGCACACCACCGTTGACACATGTAACCTGTGCCCTACAGACTGGCATGTACCAGGCGATGCAGAGTGGACAACACTCACAACTTATCTTGTAAGTGCAAGCGTGGCAGGCGGTAAAATGAAAGAGACAGGCTTTGCGCACTGGAACAGCCCCAATACAGACGCAACCAACGAAAGTGATTTCACAGGCCTTCCGGGAGGGTACCGCTCGAATAACGGCACATTCACATCAATAAGGGAAGGTGGATATTTATGGTCCGCAACCGAGATTGATGCAACCATGGCCCTTTACCACTTCCTGCGTTACAATACTGCATTTTTCGATTACTATATTAACCTTAAAAAATGCGGAATGTCTGTCCGCTGTATTAAAGATACAACAACTTCCCTGAATAATGTTATTGACAATGATTGCCGTATGCAGCTATACCCGAATCCGGCCACTGAAAAGGCGTACATAATAAGTTCGGAAATTCAG
>CAZEWB010000319.1:4216-5062 GCA_964515655.1 uncultured Bacteroidales bacterium | reverse complement strand
AATGCAACCACTGCCCGTATTCCAAGTGTGGTTAGAAAAAGTAATAATAATACTAACAAGGGACTCTGTCGGGTCCCTTTTTTCATTATTTATTACAATCACAATTTTCAGATATGCTGGAAATATGTGATTCAACAATGATAAGAAGAACAGCGTCTGGATTTTCTGCATCAACAATATCCTTGTTATATTATATTGCCAGCAGTCGAAAATATAAACCGTTTTACTGAAATGTTCGCTTAAATATGGGATCAATTCACCCGTAAAAGAGTCACGGATTACCAGTAGTTTTGGGAGGTTAACACTATCCACCTCTGTAACAATTTCATACTGGTCAGGATATGGGAACCATGAAATAACGGGATAATTGGCCTTTTGGCCCTGATGGCTTTTCCTCCGAAACAAAGGATTTAGTTCAATCTGCATGTTTGAAAAATATTCCTTCATCCCGGTCATATAGGACAGATTTCCTGATAAACTAATAACAGTATCAATTTTATATGAGGAAATATCATGTGGAACTATTGACGGCATATCTTTACTCATCGTTTTAAGAATAGCCGCCGATGCATAATATCCCCCAAGTGAGTTCCAGTGGTTATCGGTCTGCTGAAAAAGTATCCCATTCTGTTTGTTTTTTAAAAGTTCTGATTCAATGTCGATAAATGTAATTAAACTATCTCTTCTTATCCGGTTGATCAGTTCTAAAGTATAATCTGATCTTTTTACAATATAATCCGGTAAGAATTCAGGATATATCCTATACTGTGTAGGGGCAATAGCACTATATAACCAGCTGTTTTGCTCTTTATATTTGACACCCCACCACCACACACACCCCACCCA
>CAZEWB010000319.1:0-4206 GCA_964515655.1 uncultured Bacteroidales bacterium | reverse complement strand
TGTGTTGGGTGTGTTTGGGGGTGTTGGGGCAATAGCAATATATAACCTGATGTTTTTCTCTTTATATTTTACAGCCCGGCAATGTAATTCGTTAATGATTTTTTCAAGAACTTCCTCTTTTATAGTTGTTTTACCTTCATAAATACTCCTTTCGGTACCTCCTTCGTACAACCAACCTTTTTTTCCTATGATAACCTTTGTAGGGAATGGTGACTGATTGAATACCCTGTATTTAATATAGATATATGAATTAATGCAGATTTGTCTGAAGGAATATTTATCGTTATAATAAGCTTCGTATTGCTGAGGAAAATAATCCAGTAAATTAATATCAAAAGGCACTTCGGGTGAAGGGTTCCTGTTTTCCCATTTTCCAAAAGGTTCGTCAACAGGAATTAAACAGAACATTTCATTAAGCATTGGTAATGAAATTGCTATCACAAAAAGTGAAACCGTGACAAAATACATCGTTGTCTTAATTCCTTTTCTCATCAGAACCTGAAATAAATAAATGGATTATAGGACGACGAAATCAGAAAAACAGATGTAAGGAAAATCACTCCCAATACAAAAACAAGCGTAAAAAACATATACGAATATCCGGCAATTGGCCTAAACCAGGCACCTATTAACCGGTAAGACGTATAAAGATTAATAAGCAACTTCCTGAAGAATTTTGTGGAAGCAAGGATTGCAATTATAAAAAGGATCACGAACCATCCCTGAACATACTCTCCGGCAGAAATAAAATTGATCATTCCCGAACCGGATCCGAAAAGCGACATCATATAAGTCCATGATAACTCAAGGGTTTCGGCCCTAAAGAAAACCCATGACATCATTACAAAGAAAATAACATAAACCCTTGAAATAAAAGAAGGAAGTCGTTTCAATTGCTTTTCAAAGCCCAGGCGTTCAATTATCAGAAGCAACCCGTGAATCATTCCCCAAATAAGGAAATTCCAGCTTGCACCATGCCAGAACCCTGTCAATACAAAAACTATCAGCAAATTTGCATAAGTCCTTACACCGCCTTTTTTGTTGCCCCCCATTGGAATATAAAGATAATCGCGGAACCAGGTCGAGAGCGATATATGCCAGCGCCGCCAGAATTCCTTTATTGACTTTGAAATATATGGAAAGTTGAAATTCTCAAGAAAATCGAACCCAAGCATTTTCCCCAGGCCTATTGCCATGTCGCTGTAACCCGAAAAATCGAAATATATCTGGAATGAATATGCCGCAACCCCCAGCCAGGCAATAGAAGCCGAAAGTTGTTCGGGAGGAGAATCAAAAGCCCAGTCGGCAATTACAGCCATCTGGTTGGCGATAAATACTTTTTTGGCAAGCCCTAGGCAAAATCTTTTAAGGCCTTCATACATCGTCAGCAGATTCTGTTTCCTCTTTTTTAACTGAAGTTCAACTGTTTCGTAACGCACTATAGGCCCTGCTATTAGTTGTGGAAAAAGCGAAATATACAATGCCAGCATGAAGAAATTGTGCTGAACTGCTACTTTTCCCCTATAAACATCTATGATGTATGAAGTCGCCTGGAAAGTAAAAAAAGAAATACCTATTGGCAGGACGATCCTGGTAAATTCAATATCATTGCTATCGTCGCAAATAAAATAAAGGTTAATGTTATCAAGAATAAAATTCAAATATTTGAAAACAACCAGCGCGCCGATATTAAGAACAAGTCCCGCTATCAAAATATAGAGTGAATGTTTGCGTTTTTTAAAATAACCTATTCCCAGCCCAACCAGATAATTCATCAGAATAGAGAGAAACAACAACAGAAAATAACTTACTCCTCCCCATGCAAAAAAAACACAGCTGGCAATTAACAGGAAGTAATTCCGAATTTTTTCCTTTAAAACCAGATTTGAAAGAAGTGCTACGGGTAAAAAGAGAAATAAAAATAAAAGAGAGCTGAAAACCATACCGCAAAGTTGATAAAAGTTGTGAATCTTTGAAAAAAATATTCACATAAATAACACCCGCTAAAAAAACTAAATTGTTTACCCCGAATGTGGAAACGAACTTGTATATCAGGAAGGTTGTCTTAAATGCAACCATTGTCCTTATTCCAAGTGCGGATAGAATATTCTTTATCAGAAAAAGTAGCCTCCGGAACCACGGATGCTTTTTTATCGTATCTGCGGGATTTTAAACGCCGTTTACAAAGCTAAAGCAGTATTTCACAAATTTGCTATTGTTTTTATATTCAAAACCTGCTTACCTTTACAAAAACTTTTAATTCGCATATTATGAAAAACAGAAAGTTGTTTACAAGTATCGCTGTTATCGCTATCTTAACATTGATCGTTATTACAGGTTGCAAAAAGAAAGAAGAAGAACCGGAAAAGGGTACGATAAAAATCAGCATGGGCGACGCAAGGATCCCTCATTCTACTAAGTCGGTCAATGACAGTATTACAAATCCGGCCGAACTTACCAAATGCCAGATCACAATTTCATCCATCAGTATAAAAAGTACCGATGGCAATTATGTAGATGTCCTCACATCTCCTAAAAACATTGACCTGAGACAGTTTCAGGGCTCGGTAAGCGACCTCCTGAATACTGAAGTCCCCGTTGGTTCTTACACTGCCGTAAGAGTCATCGTTTCCGGGGTAAGTACAACATACCAGGGAAATAATTACACCGCCGCGGTCGGCACAACCCCTTCGCTCACCATTGCCAGCCCTTCAATGACTATAAACCAGGGAGTGCCCAATGTCTTCACCGGCGGCCCGGTCACATCAGAAATACCTTTATCTTTTACAGTCGGCAGCTCATCGGACATTGAAAGTATACGACTTTCATTTGATACCGATGCTTCTACTTATATTGTTTCATTCACTTATCTGACCAATACCTGGAACTTTGCCGGTATACGCAATAACATTCTGATAGGAATTATCCTGGAACAGGGCATTCAGCAGATAAGACATTCCCCGCCATATGGAATAACCATCTTTGGTATTGATAACGTTAGTTATTATGGCATTCACACTTTTGTCGATTTCAACCAGAAGGGCGGAAACATCAATTCGCATACTTCCCAGCACGTTTTCAGGGGTGAGGACGGTTCTCTTCTTGTTGATGCAGAACCAATGGAAACAAACACCAACCTTCTTAGTCCGAACACCATTATTGCAGCAACCGGCGAAACAGATCTCCGCTCGGACGAAACTTTTAAATATTCAACAATACTGGCAAATCTTGCAGGACTTGGTTATACGCTGCAATCCGGTAAAACCTATTATTTCAGCTTACGGAAAACCTGGAATATCACAACTAACGGACAAACTTATAATCTGACCAGGATCTGCGAACCGATTCCGGTGACAATGCCATAAGTCCTCTCTGAACAGAAAAAAAGCTGTCTCAAAAGTCTTTCATGCCGAAAATCAGCCTCGCCCCAGCCCTAAAGGGAGGGCTGATTTTCAGCAACTTTCTCCCTTTAGGGTCGGGGCAAAAAGTTGCTGAAAACAAATAATTGAGGCTTTTAAGACAGCCTCTTTTTCTTATTTTTTTTTTAACACTCATGAAAACCACGCGACCTTGGTAAAGTCGCTCCGGTTCCGCCCACCTGTTACATACATGTTCCCACATCGCAACCAGGCATGGGCGTTCATTTCTCTATCTTTCTTATTGACCCCGAAATATATTGTTGAAAGTATTTTTCTTTTGTTCAGGAGTTTTTTTGCTGTCATTGCCTGTTCCATACACTTGTAACGCCAGGGGGTTATCTTTTGGGCGCGGCAAACAGATAAAGAGATAAGGGTAATATAAGATTCATCCGCCATTACATCTTCCGGAGTTTCTGTGTTGTATTTTCCAAGCCAGAAGGAGTATTTCCGGAAGGGAACAAACAGGATCAGTATCCTTGCTATACCGGAATAATATACAGATAAAAGGAAATACCTGCGTTCGGCAGCGCTGACAATAAAAAACCGCCTGAATTTCCTAAGCATTTTTATGGATCACTATTATGAGTTTTTTTTCTTCGAGTTTCATAAGAAAGCCCGAAACATCGTTGCTGCAGGTTTCTTCCGAGACCTCAAATTCCGATAACAGGATCTTCAACAGGTCCTTGTATGTATGTGGTCTTTCCAGAATCTCCCATATCCGTCCCGCCACCTCGTTAAGCCCGTAATAATTGCCGTCATGCATATTCATCATGATGGTCTCGCTGTC
>CAZEWB010000318.1:0-5064 GCA_964515655.1 uncultured Bacteroidales bacterium | reverse complement strand
TCTTGAACTTGATATCAATTCATCGCTGCTACGCAAAGACCAGCATCATTGTATCCTCGATTCCGGTTATGATTATTTTGTATTACTGCTTTCGGATCTTTTTAAAAAATATGCCGACAGTCTTTCAAAATATGTTATCATTTCGGGAACAGAAAATATTAATAATTCACCTTGTTATAAGATCACTTTTTCCAATCCCGGTTATAAGTTGTACACATATAAAACGACAACGGAAGAAACACCACTGAGCCTTGCATCAAAATTTAAGATACCTGAATACAAGATCGGGGAACTTAACGATATCTCTTCTGTGACCGACAAAATAGCTTCAGGAACTTCGCTAAAACTTCCCAACGATTACGCAAAGAGCATGATCCTTTGGCTTGACAAGAAAACAAAGATCCCTTTGAAAATGGAGGTTTATGACGAAAAAGGCCTGTACGAAAAATATATATTTACAGAGGTCGTTATTAATCCTGTCTTCAAGGAGGGCGAATTTGAAAAAGATTACAGTGAGTACAATTTTAAATGATCTGTTATGAAATATATCTGCGCGGCGACATGGGCATCTCGATGCCGGGAAGGACTGCGACAAGGGTGAGGAAGAAGTAAATTGGAAGGCGGAGGCTGAGGCTGAGGTTGAGGTCGAGGCTGAGGTCGAGGCTGAGATTATGATTAAGACTATGATTAAGATTAAGACTAAAGCTGATGCGAGGAATAAAACAAGAAAGGCAATATGGCAGTAAAGAATGAATTTGAGGATGTGATGAAGACAAGGACCTTTGCGGAACTTACAGAAATAGTGAAGAAAAAGCGCGATGACTATCAGCCCGAAGCTGTTGCTGCTGCCGAAGCCGAGCTTGAAAAAAGAAAAGCAGATGGCGAGAAATGGGAGGCGCCACCGAAAGAGGAACCGGAGAGAAAATTGAGTCCGGCAGAAAAAGCTATACTTCCTCTTCCTTTATTCTGGAAAATAATAACATTATTACTCCCAGGATTGCTGAACCTTACAATGGCTGAAAGACTCAGAAAAGAAGGTTTTAAAAAACAATGCGATGATCTGTGGAGCTGGTTCTTTTACGGGCTGCTGTTTTATGTGGGGCTTCTGGTATTGCTGTTTGTACTTTCACAAATTTTGGATGGATAAAGCGAAGCCATCAAACACTTAACACATAACATTTAACAAGTCATTATGTCAAATCCGGCAATTAGTCCGACGCCTCCATGATCCCCTTCCGGGAACGATGGAAGGTCGAATTTTCGGAGTGCTTATATTAAAGCAATAACAAGTACTATAAGCAAAAGGCCTGTTACTGTTCCGGCAATTGCTCCTGCAGCTTTATTCTTGGGTTGTATTTTGGGTTGTTCAGAAACATTTGCTTTTTGCACAATCCCTACTTCAAGCAAAGGAATGTCTTCTTTTGTGACAGAACGGAAATTCTTGTAAGTTGCCGGAAATCCGGTAACGGTAGCTGTAATTTTACCCGCCGTAGTAACGGTCTGGAATTTTGGCTCAACCAGTACATCAGCACTTGATTTTGTCAGAGCATCTGATACCGCGTCCTGTTTCACAAAATCTACCGGCACATTTTGAGAGGCAGTAGCAGTGCCGGTTACCCTGGCATCTTTTACATCCAGATCAACAACCACAGGACAATGGATCACACCTGCGCCGTATATATCCATTGTCTTGGTTGTGTTTGTTTTCATAACCTGACATGAGGATAATAACAAAGCGGCAGCAAAAGAAAATTAAACTGTTTTTTTCATAAATTATTTATTTAATTACCTACTCGTTGGCTTTTCGGATACGCCACCGACATATTTGCTCAGTCGGTACAAGCTTGTTCTTATCTGTTTTTATGTTTTCACCTTTTAGTATACAATAGTTTTTTTCTATTCAAGTGTAACCTATTCAATGCAAATAATTTCATAAAAAGCCTACTTCTCCTGCCCCTTGTGAAATTTTACAAGTCCTTCCATTGGTGAAGAAATGACATCGGTTATGGCCAGTTTGTGTGAATATGCAACTTTGCTAAGTATACCTGAGAACAAGACCGCAACAGTACCACAGAATCCTAAGTCCTTTCTGTGAACATCGGGATACTTAAGGATATGTTTTTTAAAGAACGTATCAAAGTGATCGAAGACCAGTTTTTCGATATAGGGATTATTTTCGTTTTTCTTTATGAAGGGAACTACAGAAGCAAGGAATCTGTTCGGGAAAGGGTTCTTATATATCTGTTCCATTATCTTATCCCTTGATGCGTTGTCCATAAAGCCGAGGAAAAGTCCCCTGAGTTCAAGGGGCATATCTTCGTACAGGAAATCCGTTATTACCTGTTTTCCTAGCGCCGTGCCGCTTCCCTCATCCCCAAGAACATATCCGAGCGAAGGGTACTTGAATGTGATCTCACGTCCGTCGTAAAAGCCGCAGTTAGAGCCGGTGCCGAGGATACAGGCGATCCCGGGTTCGGTTCCGAACAATGCACGTGCAGAGCCTGTAAGATCTGTTTCGATAGATATCTGTGCTTCGGGAAATGAGTCCTGGAGTGCATGTAAAACAGCCTCTTTCCTCATTACTGAAGCACAGCCCGCACCATAAAAGAAAACTTTATGCACTCCGCGCCTCTGGGTAGTATCAAAAGTCCGCGAAAGCACCTGCGAGATCTCATTCTTAGACATGAAATACGGGTTAATACCTGTAGTCCTGTATTCCTTTCTGGTACGGGGGCTTATCAGTATCCAGTCGGTTTTGGTTGAACCGCTGTCGGCTATTAAAATCATTTATATATTTTTTAAAGATCACCGGATACTATACTATCCGTGTTCTTTAGTCATTTTTTTGTTTTTTTGGGCTTTTCGGCCTTTGTTTCCTTTGCTGCTTTGGGAGCTTTTACAACTTTCTTTTCTGCGGCAGGTTTTTCTTTGACCTTTGCTTTAGCAGGAGCCTTTGCCGGAGCTTTCACAGGAGCTTTTGCTGTAGCTTTCGCAGAAGCTTTTGCCGGAGCCTTCACCGGAGCTTTTGCTGTAACTTTCACAGGAGCTTTTGCCGGAGCCTTCACAGGAGCTTTTGCCGGAGCTTTTTCTTTTGCTGCGGCTT
This sequence comes from uncultured Bacteroidales bacterium, assembly GCA_964515655.1. Classification (GTDB taxonomy): domain Bacteria; phylum Bacteroidota; class Bacteroidia; order Bacteroidales; family GWA2-32-17. The sequence continues at coordinate 1,961 of CAZEWB010000318.1, read as the reverse complement.
TTTCCTTCACGGAAGCTACTTCTTTCATCGGTGCTTTTTCTTTCACCGGCGCTACTTCCTTCACTGGTGCTTTTTCTTTCACGGGAGCTACTTCCTTCACTGGTGCTTTTTCTTTCACGGGAGCTACTTCCTTCACGGGTGCTTTTTCTTTCACTGGTGCTTTTTCTTTCACGGGAGCTACTTCTTTCACGGGAGCTACTTCCTTAACCGGCACTTTTTCTACAACCGGTGCTATTTTCTTTTCAACAACAACTTCCGGTGCAACAGGAGCAATTACTACCTGTTCAACTACCGGTTTTACAACCGGAACTTCAACAACTTTCTTTTTTACTACAACGTGTTTAACTTTCTTTTTTTTCCGGGGCCTGCGTACTCCATAAGTACCAAGATGAATTTTACCCCTTTTTGATTTTTTGTCGCCTTTACCCATATTTCAATTTTTCTTCAAAAGTATACAACACTTGTTAATAATCAAAAAAAATCAGGCATAGATTTTTTCAATCCTGTTCACCAGTTCGTCCAGCATTGTCTGCATTTTCCCTTTTACAGCCCATCCGACAACCGAGGGCATGTCGGCACGTAAAGTTATTTTAAACCTTGTGTCGCCTGGTGTTGGTGACTTCAACTGAATATATAACAGGAAGGTTTGTTCTCTGAAATTACCAATATATTTAACAAGCGAGAACGGTTCTTTTTTTTCTATAGAAAGGGTCATTTCCCCCGTTTCGGGCAAAGTGAAGGTCAGAGCTTCCTTTTCGGTTTTAATACCTTCGAGTTTTTCCGGAGGGATAAAGCGGGGAATATTCGAGAAATCGGAAATAATACCATATACATCCTCCTGCTGTGCTGCAATCTTTCCTATTTTGCTTTCAACCTGAAACATTTTACCTGTCTTTTATCGTTCTGTTTTCTTCATCCGCAGCATAATTATACATCTCTTTAAGCATACTTTCGTATTTAACATAAAGGTTTTTACGTTTTAGTTTAAGTGTCGGGCTGAGTTCGCCGGTTTCAGCAGACCATGATTCGCCTGCCATCCTGAATCTCTTTATCTGTTCGTGAGGACTTAATGTACTGTTGATATTGTTAATCTCACGCTGAATACGTGAAATTACCACGGGTTTCTGAATAAGTTCCTTGTTATCTCTGAAATGAACCTTGTGCTTTGCCGCCCAGAAATGAAGGTAATTGAAATTGGGACTGATAATGGCGGAGGTGAATTTTTCATTCTCGCCCACAACAAGAGCCTGCTCAATAAAGATCGATTCCTTGCATTTATTTTCTATTACCTGGGGCGCTATGTATTTTCCTCCGGAATTCTTGAATATTTCCTTTTTCCGGTCGGTGATTTTCAGGAAGCAGTCATCAACAAAAACACCTATATCGCCGGTATGGAACCATCCTTCGGTATCAATAACCTCGTCCGTGAGTTCGGGCGATTTGTAATAACCGGGCATGACGTTCGGCCCCTTACAGAGTATCTCCCCGTCTTCGGCAATTTTAACTTCTACGCCGTCAAGGACCGGCCCCACTGTTCCGAATTTTATATCCGGGTAATAATAATGATTCACTGAAATAACGGGAGACGTTTCTGTTAACCCGTATCCTTCCACTATTTTCAGGCCGGACGCCCAGAACATTCTTATCAACCGGGTCTGTAATGCCGCCCCTCCGCATATAATTACGGCAATATTTCCGCCTGTTGATACCCGCCAGTGGCGGTACACCAGTTTGTCGGCGATCTTACGTTTAAACTCATACCACCAGCCGTTCGCCCTGTTCATCTCGAATCTGAAAGCCAGACGCATGGCCCAAAAGAATACTATTTTTTTTATTCCTCCTATATCTTTCCCTTTTGATATAAGTTTGTCGTAAATGCCTTCAAGAATTCTGGGAACGGTAGTAAATCCATGAGGATGGATCTCACGCAGGTTGTCTCCGATCGTAGCCAGGCTCTCTGC
>CAZEWB010000317.1:0-5066 GCA_964515655.1 uncultured Bacteroidales bacterium | reverse complement strand
ATTCTGCTTTTAAGCGCTGTTTTCAGCCTGGTTGTCCTTAACAGTTTCGGGCAACTGAATGTTCAGTATGGATCTGTGCCTGCGTATCCGTATCCGATCGAATACCTTCAGCCCGATGGAAGTATGCTTACTATTCTTCTCAAAGGTGATGAATCTGTTAACTGGGCTTTGACGACAGATGGCTACACTTTATTGAAAAACAAGTCAAACGGCGCATGGGAGTATGCAAACAGGAATGAAACCGGTTATTTGTACAATTCAGGTGTCATAGCTCATAATATTGAAGCAAGGGATAAGTCCGAAAATAATCTGTGCAAAAGGATAGAAAAAAGCATGAGTCTTGCCATTGAGCAGATAAATGAAATTAGAAGTGAATTTAAGAATCACTACACTGCAATTAAAGCGCCGGGCGGAAAAGCAGTGTTCAACATACTTGTAATACTTGTAAATTATAACAATACAACAACAACATATACACAGACTAATTTCGACAATTACACTAACCAGACAGGCTACAACTTCCAGTCAGCAGTAGGAAGTGTAAAGGACTATTATCTGTCGTCATCATATAATCAGATGAGCATTAATGCAACAGTGCTGAACTGGGTTACGGTTGCGAATGCTCACGATTACTATGGCCCCCAGGCAAACTGGCCTGTACTTGCCCGCGATGCCATACAGGCAGCAAATACTGCAAACCCGTCTCTCGACTGGACACAGTTTGATAACGACAACGACGGTTATATCGATGCAATTGCAATATTCCACCAGGGACCCGGACAGGAAGCTACCGGAAATACAGCAGACGTATGGTCGCATACCGGAAGTGTCTACAACTATAATCTCGTTTATGACGGGGTCAGGGCTACAACTTACACTATGCAACCTGAAAAACTCAGCACTTCATCAAGTATGATCACAATAGGTGTGTTGTGTCACGAACTTGGCCATAATCTTGGTCTTCCTGATTTTTACGACACAGACTACAGTTCAAACGGCACAGGCGACTGGGAAGTGATGGCGGGCGGTTCGTGGCTTAATTACGGCAGAAGGCCTCCGGTCCACTGCTGCTGGTCGAAATATCAGCTTAGCTGGCTTACTCCTGTTACGATCTCCACAGCCGGAACATATACGCTAGAAAACACACATACTAGTACAACGGTTTATCGTTTTAACACACCAACAATAAATGAATACTTCCTTCTCGAGAACAGGCAGAAAACCTCAGGAACATGGGATTACAACCTTCCCGGTCATGGAATGCTGATATGGCATATTGACGGAACTTATGTCAACTCGCACTGGAGTGCAAACACTGTTAACGATGACGAAACGCACCAGGGACTCGATATAGAGGAGGCTGACGGGTCTCTGACCACTGCAAATGGTGGTGATGGCGGCGACCCTTTCCCGGGAACCGGGGGAAAAACCACATTCACCGACGCGACAACTCCAAATTCCCATTCATGGGCGGGCGCCAGCTCAGCTAAACCAATTACAAGTATTGCCGAGAATTCCGGCGTTATAACTTTTGTATTCATGGGAGGCGCTACTACCCTGGATGCAGAGTTTACTGTAAATACGCAGAACATCACCGAAGGCCAGTCTGTAACATTTACTGACCTTAGCGGAACTCCTGCAGGAACAACATTATCGACATGGAGCTGGACCTTTACCGGAGGTACACCATCATCCTACAGCGGACAGACACCACCTGCAATCACATACAGTACCGCAGGGACATACCCGGTGGCTCTGACTGTAACAAACTCCGCAAGTGCTACAAATACTGATACAAAAACCAACTACATCACAGTTTCGCCTGCACCCACAAGTGAATGGATAACACAGTACAGTGGCTTTACAACACAGTACCGCGGTGTCAGCAATATTTCTATCGTTGATAATAACATTTGCTGGGCTACGGCAATTGACGGCAATGGTAATCCCATAAATGAATTTACTAAAACAATCAATGCCGGTACAACATGGACTGCCGGAACTGTTTCGGGTGTCCCTGCAAACAACCGCATTTCGAATATCAGCGCTGTTTCCGGTACAAAAGCATGGATAGCAATGTATGCAAGCACGGGCACTGCAGGCGAAGGAGGAATTTTTATTACAACAAACGGCGGTACTACCTGGACAAAACAGACCACTGCCACATTCTCAGGAGCTGCAGCATTCCCAAATATTGTTCATTTTTTCAACGATAACGAAGGCTTCTGTCAGGGCGACCCAAACGGCGGATACTTCGAAATCTACACAACAACCAACGGAGGTACAACGTGGACAAGAGTACTTCAGGCAAACATCCCGGCAAATCTATCAGGCGAATACGGATATACCGATATGTATGATGTTGACGGAAACACGATATGGTTCGCTACAAATATGGGGCGGGTTTACAAATCAACTAACAAAGGGCTTAACTGGACAGTAACGCAGATCTCAGGATTCACTGATTTTTCTAACCTGAGTTTCAACGATCAGTCGAACGGAGTTGCTATGTATAAAGTATATAGCGGGACCACTCTGACATCTGCAACCCTTGTTAAAACAACAAACGGCGGGTCGACATGGACCAGCCTTTCTACCAGCAATCCCTACTTTTATTTTTCTGACATTGACGCCATTCCTGGAATTGCAGGTAAATTGGTCTCAGTAGGAGCAGACTTTGGAGGCTCAACATATGGCTCAAGCTATTCCACCGATCATGGGACAAGCTGGATAGGGATCGACAATGGTGTTCAGTACATATCATGCCGCTTCAAGGATGATGTAACAGGCTGGGCAGGCGGATTCAACACAACTGCTGGAACAAACGGTGTGTATAAATGGCACAATATTTCAACCGATGCCCCGGTTAACAATGATAATAATAACGAAACTTCATTATACCCCAATCCTGCTGCCGACTTTGTAAATATCAACCTTAATGAAGTTTCGAAAAAAGAGATATCTGTTACGATTTACGACATAATGGGCCATGTTGTTTATAGCGACAGATTCTTTAATGTTCAGCGTAATGCCAATCTGAATATCGACTGTACAAGTCTGAGCAATGGCGTTTATGTAGCAGTTGTAAGTGCCGGTTCAAATGATTCTACATATAAGTTTATCGTGAACAGATAAGAGTAAAAGATTAAGATAATTAAAATGGCGTAGGTTAATACTTGCGCCATTTTAATTCACATTTATCCGAAATTAAGCAATAGAATTTTCTAATGCTTAGAAATAGACACTTGAATAAGACTCAAGCCCCAGGGAAAGATCCCTTGGAATTTGGGGCTTGAGTTTTGGAATTTGGGACTTTAATAATGTCTTTTCTATTGTGTAATCCCGGTTTATAGTATCAGGTTAAACAACCAGACACATCAGCCAATAATTCAATACTTAAGCGGATGAGCATAGTCCTTTATAGCCTTGGCAGTTATTCCTGATGGAGATAAAATAATAAGCCTTTCAATAACATTTCTGAATTCGCGGATATTTCCTGTCCATGTTATTTCCTGTAGCGCTTTTATTGCATCGGCAGCAACAGGTACAGCCGGCATGCCGTATTCCGAGCAAATCTGATTCACAAAATAATCGGCCAGTTTTGCAATATCTTCCTTGCGTTCATTCAGCGAAGGTACATGAATAAGGATCACGCTAATGCGGTGGTACAGGTCTTCCCTGAAACGTCCCTCGGTTATTTCATCTTTAAGGTTCTTATTTGTTGCAGCAATTACCCGGACATCGACCTTTATCTCTTTGTCGCCTCCCACACGGGTTATACGGCCTTCCTGCAGAGCATGGAGCACCTTTGCCTGGGCAGCAAGGCTCATGTCACCTATTTCATCAAGGAAAAGTGTTCCGCCTGACGCCTGTTCGAATTTACCTATGCGTTGTTTTATTGCAGATGTAAATGAACCTTTTTCGTGACCGAAGAGTTCGCTTTCTATAAGTTCAGAAGGTATGGCAGCGCAGTTTACTTCAACAAATTCGCCCTTGCTGCGGGGACTGTTCTCATGGATTGCACGGGCAACCAGTTCTTTCCCGGTTCCGTTATCTCCTGTGATAAGTACCTTGGCCTCTGTGGGAGCGACCTTTGCTATCATGTCCCGTATACCCAGCATTGCCTTCGAAGAGCCTATCATTTCATATTTTCCGCCTACCTTCTTCTTGAGTTTGATGGTTTCTTTTACAAGTTTCGACTTGTCCAGGGCATTCCTTACCGACACAAGTAAACGGTTAAGATCCAGCGGCTTTTCGATGAAATCAAATGCACCCGCTTTGATCGCTTCCACTGCTATCTGCACATCACCATGCCCGGTAATCATTATAAAAGGAAGTTCAGGACTTTCTTTCATCGTCTCACGGAGAAATTCTATACCATCAGTTCCCGGCATCTTAATATCACATAACACAACGTCGGGCGTCTTTTCGTTAAGTATCGCCATAGCTTCTTTGGCATTTTCGGCCATCTGAACATTATACTTTTCGTATTCCAGCACTTCCTTTAATGTGTTGCGGATGCTGCGTTCATCATCTACTATCAGAATTGTCGGCATTGTTTGTCTTGTTGTTTACTGCAAAATTAGTGATTTATATTTAACATTAATATCGGTCTTGGTTATTGGTCATGGCAGCGGGTCTGGTAGTAGGTCATGGTCTTTGGTAAACAGCAGGTATATCAGCTGCAAATTTGCAGAAGACCGTGTTTATGAAACATCCTTAGGCGTAAGCAGCCCAACTCAATGACACCCGATGAAGTCAAGCGAAGCACTGTCTGAATCGCGGTGGAATTGATCCTGAACGAAGTGAAGGATCTAACCAGGACCACAGACCAAACCCGCCGCCAGGACATAAGACCAAGACCACAGATATTTTTTTTATATTCTATGAATGAAAGTGTGCGACATCATTAAATTAAAAAAAATTCTACTATGTGTTTTTTGTTCAGTTATTTTTATACTTTTGCAGCGCCTTTCTAAAAACATAGTCAAACGTGCAATGGGAAGTATAACCTGATGAAAGGCAATGTAATACGGGTTTTACTTTGAGTAGCACACACTTTTACA
>CAZEWB010000316.1:0-5071 GCA_964515655.1 uncultured Bacteroidales bacterium | reverse complement strand
TGTGTTGGGTGTGTTTGGTGTTGTTTTGTTAAAAGACGCAGCATGGCGTGGGTAATTGTTGGTGTATGTTTGATATTAGTGTATGCAATAGGCGCTAATCTTCAAAGTGAAATTGCCCCTCTGGAAGATAAAAGCAATTTGCGGTTACAGATAACAGGTCCCGAAGGTGCAAGCTATGATTACATGATGAATGCTTCGTTGAAGATGGGCGACTTCCTTATGGATTCTCTACCTGAAAGGGATTACTATTTCATTTCAATCCCCGGATGGAGCAGTTCGGGAATGAACAGCGGCAGGGGAAGGATAGGCCTTGTCGATCCTGATCAAAGAGACAGAAGCCAGTCGGAAATAGCAAGGGATATCGCCACCAAATTCGGCAGGATAAAGGACCTGAGGATATTCCCGGTCGAAGAACAGACGATTTCGGTCGGCTTTGGATCGCACGGACAACTTCCTGTGCAATTCGTCATTCAGAACATGAATTTTGATAAACTGAAAGACTGTGTTCCCCTTTTCCTTGATGCAGTAAGAGATGATAAAACATTTCAGAATGTTGATGTAAACCTTAAATTTAACAAACCTGAGGTTGATATTGAAATTGACCGTTTAAAAGCCCGCGAAATGGGACTGACTGTGGCCGATATTGCAGAAGTCCTCCAGAGCGCTTTCTGCGGACGCCGGCTTGATTATTTTATAATGAACGTAAAACAGTACCAGGTAATAAGTCAGGTAAAACTAAGCGACCGGGAGAACCCGGAAGATATTCAACGTTTATATGTGCGTAACAGAGAGGGTGACCCCATATCCCTGGGTTCTGTAACCGGTATAATTCCAAATGCAAACCCGCCTTCGCTGTATCACTATAATCGTTATAAATCCGCAACTTTTTCCGCATCACTTTCCGAAGGCAAAACCATAGGTGACGGTGTAAATGCAATGCAAGCAGTAGCAGATAGTCTGCTTGACGAAAGCTTCAGTACATCATTAAGCGGTCCTTCACGCGACTATGCCGAGAGTTCTTCAAATATTGCCTTTGCATTCCTTCTCGCACTGGTACTTATCTATCTTGTTCTGGCGGCACAATTCGAAAGTTTCAGAGATCCGCTGACCATTATGATAACAGTACCACTTGCTATTGCAGGCGCCGTTCTGAGTCTTTGGGTATTCGGACAGACACTCAATATTTTTTCGGAGATCGGAATGATAATGCTTATAGGACTTGTAACCAAGAACGGGATACTTATTGTGGAATTTGCCAATAAGAAAAGGGATCAGGGCATTCCCAAAAAACAGGCGGTAATTGAAGCCGCAACACAGCGCCTCAGGCCGATCCTTATGACCAGTCTTGCCACTTCGCTCGGTGCGCTTCCTATCGCCCTCAGTCTCGGTGCCGCTGCTACAAGCCGCATACCACTCGGTATTGTCGTGGTGGGAGGCATTATGTTCTCACTTATCCTTACCCTGTTTGTTATTCCTGCAGTCTATACTTTCATATCCGGAAAAAGAAAATCTGAAACCGGCGAGGTCAAAATTTAATACCAAAAGGTAAAATGAGAAAATGGCTGATATGTTTCCTGATGTTTCCTGCAGTTGTGAGCGCACAGTCACTGCTGACACTGAAAGATGTTATTGACACGACATTAAAAAACAGCTTCGATATTCAGATCGCCGGAAATAACCTTTTGATCGCGCAGAAATACAACAGTTTTGGTGTTGCAGGTGGTCTGCCCTACCTTGACGCATCTGCATCCGGTAATACCGGCGTGAATGATATTTACCAGAAATATTCAGACGGTTCCGAAATGAGCCTCGGCGGAATAAATGAGAATACATTGAACGCAGGTGTTGAAATGGGCATGACCCTCTTTAACGGTTTTAAAGTAATGGCTACAAAGAAACGGCTTTCACTCCTCGAAAAACAAAACGAATACCTTCTGAATTACGGGATACAGTCTGCCATGGCATCGGTTATGATCAGGTATTACGATATTGTCAGGCAGCAGTATTATCTGAAAATAATGGAACATTTACAGGATGTTTCTGAAAAGAAGCTCGAAATTGTGAATACCAGAAAAGATGTAGGGATGGCAAGCGGCGTCAATATTCTTCAGGCGCAGATTGATGTGAACATGGCAAGGGAAAATGTAAAACAACAGATCCTTATCGTTGATCAGGCAAAGGCCGACCTGTTGCTGCTGATGAGTTCAAAGTCATTTTACCCTTTTACAATAAATGATACCATTACAATAGATCCCACGATCAACTTTGATACTGTTTCTTCCCGGTTAAAACAGAATCCCCTGTATTTGTCGGTAATGCAGCAGTCAAAAATAAGTGAACAAATATCTAAAGAAGCATCAGCACAATTATATCCGTCGCTTAAACTTGGCGCTTCGTATGATTACTTAGTGAACGACAACAGCGCAGGAGCAACCCTTATGAACCGTATTTACGGTCCTTCAGCCGGGCTGACCCTTCAGATCCCCCTTTATTACGGCGGAACATACAGAGCTCAACGTGAAGCTGCCATTATCGGGATAAGCAATGCCCGTTTGATGGAAGAAAGCACCAGGCTCACTCTCGAAGCAGAAGCATTGAAACTGTATCAATCGTACAAAAAAAACCTGGAACAGATAGAAGAACAGCAAAAAAGTTACGAAATGGCAAAAGAACTTGTGGACCTTGTTATGCAGAATTTCAAAATGAACCAGGCCACAATAATTGATGTAAAAACTGCGCAAACCACGTATGAGAACGCCGGATACCTTCTGGTAAACATGCAGTATACCGCAAAATCAGCCGAGATACAGTTGCTTTCACTGATGTTCATGCTTAAGTAGTGAGACTCTGAATATCTTTTAGCATTTTTATACCTATTTGATTTATTTATAGTCTAACAAATAATATGTGTAGATTTATTTAAAGTGTTGGAAGTCAGAAGCGCGAAGTCGGAAGTCCGCTTCGTGCTTCCCACACTTTAATTTACATATAGGAATTTCACGTTATTGGACTATTTTGAAGAAAAGATTGGTATTAAGATGTGTCTTTCTACCGTCAGGTAAACATTACGACTATTTCAAAAAAAACTTACATTTACAGAAAAAAACATGAAACATATCCACTTTTCCTTAGCAGTAATACTAATTGTAAGCCTTATCTCATGCGCAGGCGAACAACCAAAGAAATTCACACTGCAGAATACCGACATTTTTGAACTCGACACTTCAAAATCTGTAATAAAATGGGACCGCTTTGTAGATAATAAACTCATCAATAAAAAAATTAAACTCTTCGGCTCATATGTTGACGTAAAAATGGAGAACGTTACTTTCAATACTTCCGGAAATACACCTGTGATCGGAGGCGACATGCAGTATGTAAATAATGAATTCTCGTCAGGAAAGTTTCAGATGGACTTCTCTGTTTGCCGTTTTTACAGCGAAGAGGAAGAATCATTTTTTACAATCAAGAACTACCCTCCTTCAATCCTTCTTTTCAAAAAAATGATCCCCGACACAATCAATAAAGGTAAATACAACATAGAAGCAAGCCTGGCACTGCGCGACAGCACAAAGGACATTACTATTCCGGCTGAGATCATAAAGGACTCTCTTAATAATATACGGATCACCGGTACATATGTGATGCAGACCCTCGACTGGCCTATAAGAGAAAATCCCGACAGAAAGAACATCAGGAAAGACGAAATCACTTTCAATTTCGACCTTTATTATCAGTTAAAGAAATCGGAAACTGATACCCTGTACGAAAAAGAATAACCTTAACTTTTTAAGACCCAAATTCCAGGGCTCAAGACCCAAATTCCAAGGTAGTTTTCCCTTGGGGCTTGGGGCTTGGATTTTGGATATTGGGTCTTTTTATATTATTTCTTCTTAAAAGCCTCAAATATTACCGGTTGATCTGTAACAAGTAGGAAAATTACACGTATACATTAATAAAAACCGAGAAATCATGAAAAGGAGGAAGCCCTAACAAGTATGTTAAAGCAACGTTTATAATCATTGCTTTAATTCTGATCGGAGCCAGTTTGTTTTCGCAGGAGAAAAAAACGGTAAACGAAGGTTCAATACAGGAACTGGTTGTAAAGGGAAATTTTGAGGTTTTGCTATTCCAGAATGATTGTGAAGATCTGTACATTCATGCACCGGTTAACGTTACCAGGGGTATAAAGTCGGAATTTAAAAACGGAGTTTACACTATCGTAAACAACAATCTTTCAGGAACTCCGGCAAAACTTTTTATTGTAGTTAAAGACCTGAAAAGCCTTAAAGCAACCGGAAAAGTAAACATTATCACACCTACGAACATTTACACCAAAGCCCTTAGCCTAAATCTGTCTGATGAGGTTAATGCCACACTTTACCTCAGTTCAGATGATCTTGCTCTGGATGTAAAGGGCAACGGACATGTTCTTGTTTCAGGTGAGGTAGACACACTTCGTCTAAAAGCAGACGGCTCATGTGACATTAGCTTTGACATAAAATGTCACAAGGTATTTTCAACTCTCAAAAGCGAAAGCGAGGTCATTTTCGAAGGAAGCATTTTCTACCTTTATTCCGAAGTTTATCAATATGCTATTATCGATAACACTAACACTGTAACAGGCACCTGCATTGTAAGCACCTATGACAACAGCATGGCAAAGCTAAGGGCAGAAGACCTGTTATTTCTTCATGCAGGTGGCAGGTCAACTATCATTTACAGAGGTAAAGGAAAGGTTGAAGTAGCAGAAAAGGAAAAGAAAGCTTCGATAAAGTCGGAAGCGAAAAGCAAGGGTCTTATTACAAAATTAGATTAAGACGAAGCCAGTTTACTCAGTTTTTGCAACTGTTCGTCCATTCCTGCCAAAAGTTCATTGTATATTGTACGGTAATGAATCTTAACCTGCTTGCCGGTTACACCTTCAGGAAGTTTATTTGTTTTATCAATCAGATTATTTCGAAGATCAACAACTGCATTAACAATTGTCATTATTTCATTTTCATGCTTTCCTTCATGGATATGCATATACATAAAACAATCAGAAATAACTTCACCTGTAAGATAGTTT
>CAZEWB010000315.1:0-5105 GCA_964515655.1 uncultured Bacteroidales bacterium | reverse complement strand
CAAAACCCCCTTCCCGTCATTCCGGACCTGTTCCGGAATCTCCTCATGCACATTATAAATACCAATGGGTGCAGGGCATTAGAGAGATCCTGAAACAATCCTGAATTAAATTCAGGACAGGATGACGGGTTGGGTGATTGGGGCATTACTCATTCCCTCTGTGAAGAAAAAGCCAGCTTTTATAGGGGTCCTCGTAATGACGGTTGGGTGTTTTTTTATTGTTTTCCCCGGGGGAACGATGGAAGGTCGGAAAATAACATTTCACAATTAAAAAGAATGTTTTAAATTTGAGAAAAACTATTATATGAAGAAGTTTGTATTATTCAGCATGATGTTTATCACATCATTTATGGTTTTCAGCCAGACCCCGCAATCATTCCGTTACCAGACTGTCGTTCGAGATGCTAATGGTTATCCGGTCACTGACCGGTCGGTGAATTTTCAGATCAGTATAATCTCAGGCGCTTCAACAGGTAATGTAGAGTATGTAGAAACTCATAGTGATACTACCAATGACTTTGGCCTGGTTTCACTTGCCGTTGGTGAAGGAACAATTGTATCTGGCAGTTTTGCGGGCATTGACTGGGCGTCAGCAGATCATTTTATAAAAGTTGAAATTGATACGACAGGCGGAACGGTATTTACCGATATGGGCACAACTCAATTACTGAGCGTACCTTATGCACTTTATGCAGCACATACGGGCAGCAGCGGAAATAGTTTGTGGGAAGCAAATGGCAATGATATTTATAACAATAACCCCGGAAAAGTAGGAGTGGGAACGACAAGTCCTCCTGCTAAAATGGTTGTACAGGGCGATAGTACAATGTCAGATACAATTCCACTGTTTGAAGTAAAGGACAGGAATGGTGCAACAGTCTTTATTGTTTATCCCGACAGTGTGAGGATTTACGTCAAAGATGATGGTACAAAAACCAACAAAGGCGCATTTGCAGTCAGCGGACGAAATACGGCCAAGCAGCCGACAAATGATTTCCTGGTTGTTACTCCTGACAGTTCGAGAATTTATACTTCTGATCCCGATGCAGGTTTTGGAGTCAGAAATATCGGATTAAATGATAAAACATCTTATTTGCATTTAATTCCCGACAATTACTTTATCGGACATGAGTCCGGACAGCAGGTTACAAGCGGTTACGGAAATACTTTTTTTGGTTATCAAAGCGGTTTTTCTGATGTTACCGGTAGTGATAACGTTTTTATTGGCCAGTATAGCGGTTATTCAAATACAAGTGGTATTAATAATATTTTTATTGGTAATCTGTCGGGAACTTTTAATACTGTCGGGAACTTTAATATTTGTTTGGGAAATGAGGCCGGTCGCTCGCTGGATACGGCAGTATCTAATGTTTTTATCGGAGATATGGCAGGATATCACAATAATTTTGGTAATTACAATACTTTAATCGGTGATATGGCCGGATATTACAATACTTCAGGTTTGAATAATATTTTTATAGGAGCATCATCAGGCCAGTCAAATACGATCGGCAGTTATAATATTTGTCTCGGAAACGAAGCAGGCTACTCTCTCGACACTGCGGTGTCAAATGTTTTTATTGGTACCGAAGCCGGTTATAGTAATAGTTATGGGAGCTATAATACTTTTATAGGAGAGTCGGCAGGAATTAATAACTCGACCGGTATATATAATGTTTTTTTAGGAGCTTCATCGGGATATTCAAATACTACGGGAGGATTCAATATTTGCCTGGGAAATGAAGCCGGATATTTCCTTGATACAGCTCATTCTAATATTTTTATTGGAACTGAAGCCGGTTATAGCAATACTTTTGGAAATGATAATACCTTTATTGGTGAACAGGCCGGATTATCTAATACCACAGGTGATGAAAATATATTCTTAGGTAACCGTACCGGGTTTATGAATCTGGGCGGTGATGGAAATATTTTTATTGGCAGCGAGGCCGGGAATTATAATATAACCGGACATTATAATATTTTTATCGGCGAAGGAAGCGGATATAATAATACAGGAGACATTGCAGATTCTTCATTAGGTTCCGGTAATGTATTTTTGGGTCAGGGCTCCGGCTTTTTAAATGTTATCGGAGAATCGAATAATTTTATGGGAAGTGCATGCGGCTTTTCGAATTATGACGGAACTGACAATAATTATTTTGGCAGGCAGGCCGGGGAGAATAATAACGGTAGTTATAATGTTTTTATCGGTGCAGAAGCAGGCAGATTATTAACAAATGAAGAATCAAAATTATGGATTGATTCCAGAGATGTTACAATATATCAGCCTCCTCTTATTTATGGAGAATTTGATAACAGGATTGTTGTTATTGACGGCGATGCCGCTTCGAATATCAATGACCGTACTTTTTTTGTGAACGGTTCGGCAGGGGGAACAGGAGCATGGTTTAATGACAGCGATCTGAGATTGAAGAAAAATGTAGTGACAATTCAAAGCGCATTAGCCAAAACCCTGCAGTTAAGAGGTGTGAATTTTGAATGGATAGACAACGAAAAACGCGAAAAGGGAATACAAATGGGCTTTATTGCCCAGGAAGTTGAAAAAGTAATTCCCGAAGTAATAAGTAATTCTAATGACCATTACTCGATGAGCTACGCCCCTGTTACGGCTTTATTAGTTGAAGCGATAAAGGAACAACAGACAATGATCGAACAGCAGCAAAAGATAATTGAAGAACAACAAAAAGAGATTGAATCTATAAGGGACAAAATGAATGATCTTGAACTAACAGTAAAAAAATAAAATATGAAACAGTTAGCATTGTTATTATTTGGCTGCATTGCCTGTATGATGGCATTTGCACAATCTCCCCAGTCATTCCATTACCAGTCCGTCGTTCGTGATGGTAATGGTGATGTGGTGGTAAATCAACCTGTATCTTTTCAGGTAAGTCTAATTTCCGGTTCTGCAACCGGGACAATTATGTATGTCGAAACTCATGCTGCAACAACCAATTCGTTTGGGCTTGTTTCTCTTGCAATAGGAGAGGGCACATTAGTTTCGGGAAGCTTTACCAGTATTGACTGGGCTTCTGCAGAACACTTTATTAAAGTTGAAGTTGATATAAGCGGTGGAACTTCATTTGTGGACATGGGCACTATGCAATTGCTGAGTGTGCCGTATGCACTGCATTCGAAAACATCTGAGGATGCATTCAGCGGAAATTACATTGATCTTACGGGAGTTCCTACAGATGTAAGTACTTTCAACAACGATGCCGGGTATATTACAAATCCCGATGATGCGGATGCAGATCCGACAAACGAATTGCAAGTGCTGTCCGTGTCAAACGATACGCTGTTTCTGAGCAACGGAGGCTTTGTTTCTCTGTCAGGATATTCAGATACGTTATGGAGTATTTCAGGCAACAATATCTATAACACAAATACAGGTAAAGTCGGAATAGGAACAACAACTCCTCCCGGAAAGCTTGTTGTAAAAGGCGATTCAACTCTTAACGACAGTGTTCCTTTGTTTGAAGTGAAAGACAGGACCGGGGCGACTGTATTTGTTGTTTATCCTGACAGTGTCAGAATATTTGTTGGAGATGATGCTTCAAAAACAAATAAAGGCGCTTTTGCAGTGAGCGGAAGAAATACATCCAAGCAAGTAACCAATAACTATTTTTGTGTTACTCCTGATAGTGTTAGAGTGTTTCTGGATTCAGCCAATACAAAGGGCGGCTTTGCTGTAAAATCCTTCGGTGCTAATCAGAGCAAGGATTTTATGAGTGTATACATGGATACTGCACAGGTTATCGATCCTTCAGAAAACAGGATATTATGGTATCCTGCAAAATCGGCGTTCTTAAGCGGGAGAGTATTGATCCAGCACCCTGACAGCGTGGGAACAAATTCCTTTTCTACGGGATATGAGTCCAAATCTGTCGGCAACTGGTCACAGGCTTTGGGTTATCATGCAGTTTCAAGAGGGAATTATTCAACTGCCATTGGTAAAAACGTTATAGCAAATGGTAATAATTCATTTGCATTTGGTGTCGGTGCACGGGCAAATAATGAAGATTCCTATGCTTTTGGTGCATTTTCGGAGGCTATTGGTCTGGGAAGTTTTGCATTCGGGAATCAGGGCCGGGATTCACTTGGACCTACAGGCAGGCCTACTTCGGCAACAGGTGATTATTCGCTGGCATTCGGATTGGGAGCAAGTTCCACAGGTGCCGGTTCAATTGCTTTCGGAGCAGGAGATTCATCCATAGGACCATTTTCTCTGGCTATGGGATTTTTTACAAAAGCAAAAGGATGGTACTCTAACAGTATGGGTTTCCATACAATATCTGACGGGCTGACTTCTGTTGCCATGGGATGGGAATGTAAAGCGACAGCAGACCATGCCTTTGCTATGGGGAAGGGGTCTGAAGCATCAGGATATATAAGTTTTGCTACCGGTTATTATTCAAAAGCAGTCGGAGGCGCTTCTGTAGCGATGGGAATTGGTGCTATTGCCAATCAATATGGCTCTGTTGCTATAGGAAACTCATGTACCGCAGATGGTGACCGCTCAACAGCGTTTGGTTATTATTCACTGGCAAGCGGAACTTTTTCAACTTCTTTTGGACAGGGAACAGTTGCAAGCGGTGAAAGTTCTACATCTACCGGTCTCTGGACAACTGCTTCAGGTGCACATTCTTTTGTTTCAGGTAAAGGCTGTATTGCAAGCGGATTTGCATCAGCAACTTTTGGATATTACAATCAGGCAACTTCGGCAGAAAGCTTTTGCACAGGAACAAATTCTGTTTGCAATGGATCTGGTTCAGCCGCAATGGGAGTTGATCTTGTTGTCAACGGGGGTTATGGCGCATTTGCTACCGGATTTGGCTCCAAGGCTCCTGCAAATTCAACTCTTGCATCGGGGTATTATACTTTAGCCGGTGGTGCAAATTCTTTTGCGACAGGTGCAAGCACAGTGACAACCAACGATGTTGCTGCTGCTTTTGGTGCAAGTACAAAAGCAAATGGAATTGCTTCAACAAGTATGGGAGTATATACAGTTTCTCAACCATATGCTTCTCTTATAATAGGAAGATACAATATTGTGGCAGGTGACTCAATGAACTGGGTAA
>CAZEWB010000314.1:0-5110 GCA_964515655.1 uncultured Bacteroidales bacterium | reverse complement strand
ACCCTGCAACTAACGGAATAAAATTTGACATTGCTTCCGGTGCCATCCCTCCCGGCGCTTTATACTATGAAATAAATTGCGGAAACCCAACACCACTTGGAGATACGTTATGTCTTACCGGAGCAGGCCCTCATTATATTACATTTTGCAAACCGGGAGCTAATCTGAATACTTATATAATAACTACAACTGCTATACCTCAGGTATCGCCGCCTATTACCGTTAGTGATGGCTGCATAGGAGAAATTTATGCTACCGGGTTTCAACTTGCTACTATACAATGGACTTCAATTCCTTTTAATTCAACTTATAATTCTTATTTAAGTTGTACTGCTGCCTGCGACTCGGTTGTTGTTACTGCTCAACCGGGATATCCGCCTTTTGTTGATTATGAAGTCAGTGGTAGCCCCATAGGTGGTTGCAGCAATGATACCGTTCGTGATACGGTGAGAGTGTATTTTGTAACTACTCTATTTGCCAATATAACTCCTGCAAATCCTACCACTTGTTTTGGAGTACCGACTGCTGCAATCACTGCTGATGGTTCAGGTGGTGCGCCCCCTTATTCATATTTATGGACCACAGGGGCCACTACACAATCTATAACTGTTGGTTTGGGAACATACTGGGTGCAGATTCAGGACAGCACCAATTGCCCGCCTGCTTATGATACAGTAGTTGTTACCTTAGCTCCCTTAACCGTAGCGGATTTTCTTTATTCCGGACAATGTTTGAGTGATGGAACTCTATTTAAGGATACTTCAACTGTTTCCGGTGGTACAATAATATCCTGGTTGTGGTATTTTGGAGATGGAAATCAGTCAACAATTCAAAATCCAATGCATTTTTATGGTGGAATAGGGACTTATCCTGTAACATTAATTGTTCAATCGGGCTTTGGATGCTTTGATACGATTACTAAAGCAATCACTATAAATCCCTTACCAATAGCAGATTTTACATCAGATGCAGATGTTGTTTACCCATTTCAAAACATAAATTTTTCGGATAATACTAACGGAGCAGTTTCCTGGAATTGGGATTTCGGAGACACACTGGGAACTTCCACAGGGCAAAATCCATCTTATAATTATACCCATACCGGAATATATACCATCACATTAATTGTAACCAATCAATTCGGATGCATTGATACAACCACAGAAGAAATGATAGTTAAACTGCCTCCCAAGACTCCTGATGCTTTCTCGCCTAATGGAGATGGGGAAAACGATATATTTTCAGTTATAGGCGGGGCTTACAAAAAGTATGATTTAAAAATTTATAATGGATGGGGGGAGTTGATTTTTACATCTGATGACGCTGCTATTGGCTGGGATGGAACTAAAAACGGTATGGAGCAACCGGTAGGAGTTTATGTCTATGTTTTCACCGGAATAACTGAAGATGATATCCCTTATCATTTAAACGGAGATTTAACATTGTTAAGGTAATAATAAAAGTTTATGGAACTATATTTATTGTTGACAAATAACAGCAAACTACGCCCCATAGTTCTAATCCTTTGTTTGTTTCTTTTTCAAACAGCAAATGCACAGGATGCCCATTTGTCACAGTATTTTGCCAATCCATTATACCTCAATCCATCAATGACAGGAATGTTTAGTGGAACTTCACGCGTACATTTGCATTACAGAAGTCAATGGAGAAGCCTGACCAACAACCCTTTTGTTACGACTGCTGTTTCCTATGATAAGAAAGTTAAAAAAATTGGTTTGGGCGGTTTTATTATAAACAGCAAAGCAGGAAAGGGGAGTTTAAATGTGCTGAACTTTGTTGTTTCGGGAGCGTATGATTTTTCAATTGATTCTGCAAAACAACATCATATATTAATAGGCGCCCAGATGGGGTTGATTCATAAAAGTGTGAATATATCTGAACTCACTTTTGAAAATCAATATGTAAGCGCCAATGGAGGCAGCATTGACCCGTCAATTCCATCCGGCGAAAACTTCTATAACAGAAGCGTTACTTTACCTGACCTTAATTTTGGTTTAAAGTATGATTATACCAGTGAAAAAGCCCTTACCAATCCTTTTATCGGAATATCGGTATTTCATTTTACCGAGCCCAGTGAATCATTTTTTGGGAACAATAACAGACTCCCCAAACGATACGTAATTGATGGTGGGGTGAAAATAAATATCAACCGGAAAATTCAGATCACCCCTCTGTTTCTTTTTATGCACGAACGCAATGTATCTGAAATGACGATGGGCATTCTTGCCAATTATTATTTCAGGCAATTGAATGCCGGGCTCATTTATGGAATTGCTTATCGTAACAAGGATGCAGCGATAATTTATCTGGGTTTGAAATATCGAAATTTTATTTACCGTTTAAGTTATGATGTGAACATTTCATCGCTTAGTCCTGTAAGCAGAGGCAGAGGCGGTTTTGAACTTTCCATCACTTATATCAGATCAAAAACACCTCCTGAAACGAAATGCCCGAGATTATGATAGTAGATAATCAATTTAATAATATTTCTGTTTTTTCTTTTCTGCATACATGCCTGACGATAATCAGGTTTTACCTGTTATTTTGCACGGTTTTAATTTTTAATTTTCAAACGTACGCCCAGAACAATGATGACTTATTGTGGCTTGCTGATTCTGCCTTTAAAAGTGAAAACTATGTTACTGCTGCTTATTATTACAAAAAAATTACTGATAAAAAAGAGACTGGTTTCGAAAACATTGCATATTCGTATGAAGTCATTCGCAGCAACAGGCCACTTAAAAAAGATATAATTGAAACCAAAGATTCTACTGCTTCAAATACAGAAAACAAGTATTATGTTGAATATCAACTTGCCGAGTCGTATCGCCTTTCTTACAATTATGAAAACGCGGGAATGTGGTATGCGATAGTTGCCGATAATAATCCGGAGGATTATCCATTAGCACGATATTGGTACGCAAACAGTTTGATGAGGAATGGGAAATACGAATTGGCATTGAATGAATTTGAAAATTTTAAAAATAAATATAACGACAAAGAAACCTATTTCTATAAAAAAGCGGAACAGGGTATTTTGTCATGCATATACGCATTGGAGAACTTTAAAAACCCCAATAAAAGAATAGAGGTTCAGAATCTTGATATCCGTTTAATTCCGCAGAGTTCTGCATTTGCAGTATTGTTAATGGGAAATGATAGTTTAATGCTTTTTACTGCTGCACGAAAAAAAACTGATAAGAAACAAGGTGATGTTTATCAGTATGATATAATGATCTCATCAAAGACAAGCAAAGGATGGGAAAGACCTAAAGGAATCGGGCCGCCTGTCAATACTGAATTGAACGAAGGCGTTGCCGTGTTATCACCTGATAAGAAAAAATTGTATTTCACACGATGGAATGATGAAACAAAAGAATACGCAATCTATGTTAGTACTGATTTGAATGGTCAATGGCTGGAACCAATGAAATTAAACGGGAATGTGAATGTCTCCGGATATAAGACAATGCAGCCGGCGCTTTCGGCAAATGGCGACACGCTTTATTTTGCATCTGACCGTCCCGGTGGGTTTGGCAAAATGGATTTGTGGTATTGCAGCATTGACCAATTCGGAAACACAGGTCCCACAACAAATATAGGAAACCAAATCAATACTCCCGATGATGATATTGCACCTTTTTATCACGTTCCAACTCAAACTTTGTATTTCAGTTCTAATGGCCGAATTGGAATGGGCAGCCTGGATATTTACATATCTGAAAAAATAAAAAACTCCTGGTCGGAGGTTAAAAACATTGGCTATCCGATAAATACAAGCAAAGATGATATTTATTATACAGTAGGCAATGATGAACTATATGCTTATCTGACTTCAGAAAAAAGTAACCGTTGTCTTGATTGTTTTCAAGGGGATTCTTATAACATCTACAGAATATCATATACTCCGATTGAGATTAGCGGAAAGGTTTATGATGCAAAGACAAAATCAATTATTGTAAATTCGGGTATAACGATTACCTGCAATGACACCAATCCGGTGTCCCTTCTTACCGATGAAAATGGGTTTTATTCATTCCCGCTCAAAAGCAAGACAACATATAAATTAAAAGTAAAGCAACAAAAATATTTCGGAAAAGATACCACGATCTCAACATTAGCGGTAGCGTTGGCAACTAATCTTGTTCTGGACTTTTATTTAGAACCCATCCCTTTTACCGACATTGAATTGCTCGGTGTCCTGTATGAAGTTGATAAATGGGAATTGTTACCTGAATATACAGGTATGCTGGATGAGTTGGTAAAAACATTAAATGTAAATGATAATCTTATAATTGAAATCGGTTCGCATACTGATACACGGGCTGACGACCAATACAATTTAATATTGTCGGAAAAAAGAGCAAAGGCGGTGGTTGATTATTTGGTTGAAAAAGGCATTGACCGTGAAAGATTGGTTGCTGTTGGTTATGGTGAATCGAAACTCTTAATTAAAGATGCCAAAACCGATGAAGAACATCAAAAAAACAGAAGAACTACCTTTAAGATATTGTCGGAAGATTATGTTCCTAAAACGAAAAAATAAAATAATATTTAGAAAATTTCTGCAGTACCACCTGCGACACAAAGGGTATAGCGAAAAGGTGTTTTTGTGCACTGATATAAAATTTAATAGATGTTTTTAGTGTTGTTTTTTGGCGGAATTACAATTTGAGGTGTTGTAAGAAGAGTTATCAACTTTCCAACAGGTCAGATGAGGTGTTAATGTCCATTCTTCCGGACACTCGAACTGCGTTGAAATATATAAAAAACACCACCCGTCATTACGAGGGAGCAGCCCGGACAATGAAACCCTGTGAATGCCTTTGGCGACCGAAGCAATCGTTGTGCGTGGGGTATGGGGCGGAGCCGGAGGCAACCAGGATCGTTAAATGTGTTTTCGTGTTCTAAGCATACATCTGCAACAACCATAAACAAGCCCGTGGTTTTCCGCCCGCCCGCCCACACACAAAGATTGCTTCGCATTGCAATAACAATTAGCCTATCTTATACTTACATCTGACAATGCTCGCAATGACGGTTGGGTTGTTATTTTGTTCAAGTGCAGGTAATGGGACGGATCTTATCA
>CAZEWB010000313.1:4884-5118 GCA_964515655.1 uncultured Bacteroidales bacterium | reverse complement strand
TAAGAGTGTCAGATAATACTATCTGGCAGTTATTATCATCTATAACAGTTACAGTGTATGTTCCTGAAGGAAGTCCTCCGGCGGTCTGCGCTGTCTGAGCAGGTGATGTTGACCATATGTACGAATACGGGGGCATTCCGCCCGAAGGCAAAGCAGTTATATGCTCGTTACTGCAGGCACATCCCGGCGGAACAGAAAGCAGGGAACATGTATAAAAAGGCGGATCAGGTAAAT
>CAZEWB010000313.1:0-4874 GCA_964515655.1 uncultured Bacteroidales bacterium | reverse complement strand
CGCACTGTTCGTAAGAGTGACCGTATAATAGCCCGGACACAAATCTATCTGGGTATTGTCAAGCAATAATGTGTTTAAAAGAGTATGCCCGTTTGACCAGTAATAGCTGTAAGGAGGACTTGAAGTCTGTATTATTGTCGCTGTTATTTCCCCGTCGAATGAACCTTGACAGGTTACACCCTGGTATAGATCAAGATCAACTAAAGCAGCATTGTTATCGGCAAGCAGAAATGTATCGCTTATACCGCAATTCCCTGACGATACAACAGTAACAAAATATGTCCCCGAAGGAATATTATTCAGAAGATTTGAATTAGCTGAGCTTCCGGTATCAGCTTGCCCGGTCGACCAATAGTAATCGTAAGGAGCCAGTCCGCCTGAGATTGTTACCATAATGCTGCCGTTGCTTTGCCCGCATGCAGGTTTTACAGAATTTAATGCCAGCGTGGGAGCTGAAGGTTTTGAATAGATTTTCGTAAAAGAGCATAATAAATCATTAGTAAGATACGCTTTTATTTTATGATCAGAACCTGCCAGGGGAAGGGAAGGAAAAGAAAAATTAACTGATGAACCGGGAGGCTGAAAAGTCTGAGTAATTCCGCTGGGTTGATGTTCAACTATCAGCGTTCCTGACATGAATAGGGATATGAATACAGTCCCATCCAACGAATACGAATTCAATCCATTGCATAATGTACTGTTTATGCTGATGTCATAAATATCACAACCACACATATTGCAATCTGTAGTACCGTAATTAACACCCGGTGTACCAATTGCATTGGTCTGACTGAACATTATATTACCGGGCTGATTTGAGTAGTTCGTAATAAGCAATAAATAGTACTGACCTGTAAGTGAGTTTGATATGTGTACAGTTTCTGAATGATCAGGATCATAACTGCAGTCAACCAGGTTCCCGGATGGATATTCACAGTTCGGCCATGGTAAAGATGTATTGTTGGGACATGAGGTGCAAAAGGCTGTCAGCAAAGATGTGCAGGGCGCAGTAGGACTGTTAAAAGGACCCCAGCATGCAAAGTCAATGTCATTACCTGTTGGCGAAGACAAGCTAATAGTAATATTTCCCGGATCAAGTATTCTGAAATAATACCAATAAGGATTAGGTTGAGTGAATAGGCAACCGTAATTCGGCCCCTGTTCTGAGCTGGTATTTGTCCCCATCGGAAAGGCATACGTTACACCTGTACAAAATGGTTCTGCAACATTGCAGGATGCTGCTCCGCTTTGTGCATGCAGTTGCACCTGCAGAGTTATTAATACAAGCAAAAAAAACAGTATTCGCATCATATTGACAAAATATATCCAAATTTATGATAAAATAAGTAATCAGTCAATGCGGATTTTCTCATAGTTATTATCGTTCAATTACAATTTTTACTTCTGTTCCATTAACTGACAGGAAATACATTCCCTGTGCAAGGCCCGAAACATCAATATTAACTTTTAAAGAATTGCTGACTCCGGAGAACACAACCCTTCCGGTCTTGTCGGTCAGTTTTATGAAAGATTCAGTCTGCCTGTTTTTGCCGAAATCAATTGTGATAAAATCACCGGCAGGATTAGGAAAGACTTTTACTCCGTCTTCGAGCAATGTACAATTGCCGACTAATGTAACAGGTACCTGCAGGCATGTAGTGACCGTGTCGCAGGATGAATAAACGGTGAGACAAACATTATAGTTCCCGTCAGCAATGTAATTATGCACAGGATTTGGCAGGAGAGATGTCATTCCGTCACCGAAATCCCAGTAATAAGCTCCGTTAGTTGAAAGATTCGTGAATGTAACTATTCCCTGGTTCGAAGTGAATGTGAAATAAGCAGAATCCTGAGGCGGTTCGTTTATGGTAAAATATGCGGTATAAGTGCATCCGATATAATCGATCACCAATACACTATAATCATCTGCAGACATATTACCGGCTACATTTGTTCCCTGCCCTGTGCCGGGTGCCGGGGACCAAAGGTATATGAACGGACCTACTCCTCCACTCTGTAACGCTTCCGCACTTCCATCATTTCCGCCGGCACAGGAAACATCTGTTGTAACCACCGAGGCATTACAATCAGGGCAATCAGCAATTACTGAATCAATGAGTAAAAAGTTATAGGGAGGGTCGAACTGTGCATGAACCGTGTAAACCCCATCGGGAAGACCGGTGACTGTATCTGATAATTGAGTGCTGCCAACCGTCTGGCTTACTACTGTTCCGCCCTGATCATACCACGTATATGTAATTACAGGATTAGATAAAGAAGTACTGATTGAAATTGAAGCCGTACTTTCACCGGCTCCCAAACAATTGCTTACCATAGTTATCTGGTTGCTGGCCATAGCAGAATACACACCGACATAATGTCTTCCGGAAACAAACAGAAGATTGCTGTTACTGTTAAGTCTGATGTCAAAGGGTTGATTTCCCTGCGCCCATCCTAATTGAATGCTGTCAGTAAGTGTAAATGAACTTCCGTTAAAATAATATATCAGGACATTATTATTGTTGCCTCCCACATAAATGTTGTTGCAGTCATCAACAGCAATACCGCCCTGATATAGAGGAAGATATAAACTACCCGAAAGCCCTACCGAAGTAGCTGAAATTGAATCCCCGTTTGATTTGTTGAATGCAGCAAGGCCGCCGCCATCATAATAATAAAGGTAATTATCATTTACAGCAAGCGCGTTAAAACCATTGGAAGTTGATCCAAATACAGTAAAATTCGGAAAGTGATTCGAAACTTCCGAAAAACCGTTCATGCCATGACCTACCATCCATACATTACCGTTTAAAGCTGCATTTACTTTTGATATCTTATCATCAACAGCAGCTGAAACATCGTCACTGGTTTTTGCATAGACCACAAAAAGGTTACTTTGGTTGTCAATCGTATAACTTACAATATCCTGGCAGGTTCCGCCTATCCCGGTGAAATTTGCAACATTCAGAACACCTGTAACAGTATTAACAATCCCTCCGTTTACATTCGAAGATGTTCCACCTCCTACAACAATAATACTATTGCTGCTATTGTCGAACCCGACATCCCATATTTCCCTGTAATTCCCATTCTGAACAGAAACAAAACCATCGGCTACCCCGTTTGCGAAAAGCCTGTACAATAATGCACCGCTTCCATTGAAGCCTTCGCCGATATACACTCTTGAATTATCTTTTTCGACTGCGAAATTCCCTTCATACGCGGTGAAATCATAAGGACTGAGATGCGACCACAATAAGGCACCAGACGGTGAGTATTTGTTAATATAAACAGATGCAGTCCCATACGGTCTGATAAATGCATACAGATTGTTGCTGTTATCGTAGTCAACGTCATAAGCCAGATCATCGGACGAGAGCACCAGTCCTGTGACCCATGGATCAATAACGACCGGTTCGTGAGTTTCGAGAACCCATGGTAATGAAAATGAAATAGTATTTCCTTTCAGAATGAAATTACATGGAATTTTACTCCCGGCCTGTGAGGCCACAGGCGCATGCTCCGTCAGATTCCATGCCGGAGTTTCAATTACTACATTCCCTTCCGAGTCAAGGGTCATTGATTTTACATCACCGCTGTATTCAATATTTATCTTGCTTATATCTGCTCCGCCATGAACGATAACATTGTATTTAATACCATTGCTGTCCTGCGGAAGAACAAATTCAAAATCAATTCCCGGATATAGATTCTGATAGGTGATCTTACTATAACCGCCGGCAATGTATGTATCCCTTCCAAAAGTATAATATCCTTCGGATACTCCCGAGGGAACAATGCCGGCTGTTTTATCCGCCCCGTTCCATTTTACAAAAACATATTCGGTAACAAGTTTTGAGTTTTCCATTTCCTCCTCTTCACTTGATCTACCTGTCAGTTCTTTAAAAAAGACAGCCGGATTCCTTTTCTTTTCGAAACGGTCGATACGGATTATTATTCCTTCGTTCGTGAAAAAGTACTTCTCAGATTCTCCGACATAACCGTATAACACAAGCTCTCCCTTTTGGCTTTCCTGTGTAAATTGCCCTTTATTCTCGATATAGTATTTCAGCGAATTCAGCTTTCTGTTCCATGCTTTTGAATTTTGCGCAGTCGCTGATCCAAAAGACAGAATTGAAACGAATAAGACAATAAATGAAATAACAATGTTTCTCATATTATTTAGTGTTGAATTATTACTTTAACAACATTCCCGTTGACGGTAAGAAAATACATTCCCTGTGCAATATCAGAAACGTTTATTACGAATTTGTCGGTATCAACTGTTGCTGAATAAACAGTTCTGCCGGTTCTGTCAGTTAGTTTCAGAGCATATCCACTTTGTCTGTTTTTGCCGAGATCAACTGTGATGGCATTGTCTGCCGGGATAGGAAAGACTTTTACTCCGTCAGGAAGTATTGTTACAATGTCCACGGGGAACACCTGCACCTGCTGACATGTTGACACAATACCGCAGGATGTAGTGACAGTTAGGCAAACATTATAGTTCCCGGGAGTCAGGTAATTTACATCCGGATTCTCAAGACCTGATGTTTGTCCGTTTCCGAAATCCCAGAAATAACCTCCGTTAGAGGAGAGGTTTGTAAATGTAACCATTCCCTGGTCTGAAGTGAACGTGAAAGATGCAGAATCCGGAGGCGGTTCGTTAATAGAAAAATAAACCGTATAACTGCATCCATTACTATCATTCACCAATACGCTGTAATCCTCTGCATACATATCCCCGGCATTAGATGTTCCCTGTCCCGTACCCGGCGCCGGGGTCCAGAGGTATGTGAACGGGCCGACTCCCCCGCCCTGTATCACTTCGGCGCTGCCATCACTATTCCCAACACCCAAACACACCCAACACA
>CAZEWB010000312.1:2358-5124 GCA_964515655.1 uncultured Bacteroidales bacterium | reverse complement strand
TGTGTTGGGTGTGTTTGGGTTTTTTTTTACCAGAGAACTGCTATGTGATTATTTCAATTATGTGTTTTTCGGTATACCGAAAAACACATAAATGAAATAATAAAAGAGCAGTTCTCTGATAAAAAAATAAGGATATTCTCTCCCATCGTTCAGGGCCGTAAAGGGCATTACCAGGATATGTTCGAACAATACCGGCGAAAGGGATTCATTTATGTCCGCCTTGACGGAGAGATAACTGAACTGAAATACGGATTAAAGACCGACCGTTACAAAAGTCATTTTATTGACCTTCTCATTGACAAACTTATCGCTTCTGCTCCTGAGCATGACAGGATAAAGGAATCTGTCTCACTTGCTATGAAACACGGCAAAGGAATTTGTACTGTCAATGATATTGAGACCAACCGCGATCATTATTTCAGCCGCCACCTTATGTGCCCCGAATCCGGTATCAGTTACAATGCTCCGGCTCCCCACACTTTTTCTTTTAATTCGCCTCAGGGAGCATGTCCCGAATGTAACGGCCTGGGATACGTAAATGAAGCAGACATGGCAAAGATCATCCCCGACAACTCTGTTTCTATTGCTGCCGGCGGGATACAGCCACTGGGGAAATACCGTTCATCATTGATCTTCTGGCAGCTTGAGGCAATTGCTGAAAAATTCGGATTCAATCTTTCTGACCCGATAAAGAACATACCAGAAGAAGCAAAGAATATTATTTTGTTCGGATCGGAAGAGACTTTCAGGCTGACAAAATCACCCGTAGGGAACACATCGAACTACTTCCTGAGTTTTTCGGGAATTATCAACTACCTGCTGAATCAACAGGAGGATAATTCAGGTAAACGTTCACAGCAATGGTCAAATCTCTACATCACACGCAACAAATGTGCCGGGTGCAAGGGAACACGTCTTAAAGAAGAAGCCCTTAACTTCAGGGTCGCCGAAAAGAATATTTCCGAATTATCTGCAATGACAATTTCCGGACTTAAAGAATGGTTTGAAAACATTGAAGAAAGACTAAGCGACCGGCAGCAGGCAATTGCAAAAGATATCCTGAAAGAAATACGCGGCCGGATAGGCTTTCTTCTTGATGTCGGAGTAGACTACCTCACCCTTAACCGTTCTGCCGATACTCTTTCGGGCGGTGAAAGCCAGAGGATAAGACTTGCGACACAGATAGGAAGCAAACTTGTCAATGTACTGTATATACTCGACGAACCAAGCATCGGCCTTCATCAGCACGATAACATCAAACTGATCAATAGTCTTAAGAAACTCCGGGACAGCGGAAATTCGGTGATAGTAGTTGAGCACGACAGGCAGACGATACTGTCATCGGATTACGTTGTGGATATTGGTCCCTTGGCAGGATTAAAAGGCGGGAATATAGTGGCAGTCGGAAGTCCTGACGAAATCCGAAAACTTGACACACTTACCGGAAATTTCCTGAACAACCCCTGCCTGCTTCCTGTTCCCGAAAAAAGACGAAAAGGCAACGGCGATAAACTTGTACTCAGGAATGCAACCGGCAACAATCTAAATGATGTAACAGTGTCTTTTCCTCTTGGGACAATGATATGCGTTACAGGTATGTCGGGAAGCGGAAAGTCATCGCTTATAAAACAGACATTATACCCTATTCTGGCATCACGACTGCACCGGGCAGCACTTACACCTCTTCCTTATAAGGGGATCGAAGGCCTTGAAAATATTGACAAGGTCATAGAAGTTGACCAGTCGCCGATAGGACGCACTCCACGCTCAAATCCTCTTACCTACACAAATATCTTTAACGACGTTCGTAAACTGTTCGAAGAACTGCCGGATGCAAAAGTCAGGGGCTTTAAAGCCGGGCGTTTTTCTTTCAACGTAAAGGGCGGGCGTTGTGAAAACTGCAAAGGGTCGGGGCTGCTGACCGTTGAAATGAACTTTCTGCCGGATGTTTTTGTAACATGCCCTGAATGCAGTGGCAAAAGGTACAACAACGAAACGCTTCAGGTCCGTTACCATGGAAAAACCATATACGACATACTCGAAATGACCTTTAACCAGGGCGTGGATTTTTTCGAAAACATACCACATATAAGGAAAAAACTCAAAGTGGTCCAGGAAGTCGGACTTGGTTATCTGAAACTCGGGCAGCCTTCAACAACACTTTCAGGCGGCGAAGCTCAAAGAATAAAGATCGCAACCGAACTGATGAAGAAAGATACAGGCAAAACATTCTACATCTTCGATGAGCCGACAACGGGGCTTCACTATTGCGACATCCTGATCCTTCTTAAGACCCTTAACAAACTCACCGATAAAGGTAACACCGTTGTGATAATTGAACATAACCTGGACGTTGTAAAATATGCCGACTATGTAATTGATCTTGGCCCCGGCGGCGGACTGCACGGAGGTAATCTGGTTGCAGCCGGAACACCTGAAGTAATTGCCTCAAACCCGGACAGCATAACCGGAAAATATCTGAAACCGGAACTTAATTTCTGTTACGACGTAAAAACGATTATATAAACAAATTGTTATGAGCACAAACGAAGAAAAGATCTTAAAAGCATTTAAGCCAAAAGACTGGAATGAGGTTCTGACTCACGATACCTGGCAGATATTTAAAATAATGGCAGAATTTGTTGAAGGATACGAAAAACTGTCCAAGATTGGTCCCTGTGTTTCGATCTTTGGCTCGGCAAGGACAAAGGAAAATAATAAATATTATCAACTGGCCGAAGACATTGCTTACAGGCTTACCCAGCA
>CAZEWB010000312.1:0-2348 GCA_964515655.1 uncultured Bacteroidales bacterium | reverse complement strand
CGGGGTAATCACCGGCGGAGGCCCGGGCATTATGGAGGCTGCAAACAAAGGAGCTTATCGGGGAAAAGGCCGTTCAGTGGGAGTAAATATTGAACTGGAGTTTGAACAAAATCCCAACCCGTATATCGACAAAGATAAAGTTGTCACTTTTAAATACTTTTTTGTCCGCAAAGTCATGTTCATGAAGTATTCTCAGGGATTCGTTGCTATGCCGGGAGGATTTGGCACTCTGGATGAACTTTTTGAAGCGCTTACTCTAATTCAGACGAATAAAATTGCCCGATTCCCCATCGTGCTTGCCGGAAAAGAGTACTGGCAAGGCCTGTATAATTGGATAAAATCTACGCTCCTTAAAAATAATAATATCAGCAAGGAGGATATGCAGCTTTTTTACCTTGCAGAAGATGCGGAAGACGCAGTATATCATATACATAACTTCTATCAGAAATATCTTCTGAAGCCCAATTTCTAGTATTTATTAACATTTGTTCGTATTTTATAATTAATTATTATTTAATCAGTTATAAAAACGTGTTGAAAAATTACTAACAATTGTTTATAATAATGTATTCTTTAATGATATTTGTAGCAAAATTTCGGTGAAATGATCAGTTTCATTCAATTCGTACTGTACAATTTTGTGATCTATGTGAGCATGCTTTTTGCTCAGGATGTGCGGATTGAGATAATTGCCCCCGATGAGGCTGAAGCCGGTTCTTCGTTTATAGTTGAAATCAGGATCAGCAAAGATATTGCTGAGGGCGCTGCACGGCTCCAGCAGGATTTTCCGGTTGGATATACAGTGACATCCAAGGATTCACATTACGGAGATTTTTCTTTTAAAGAACAAAAACTTAAATTCATCTGGTTCAAAGTCCCTACCGACACCTCTTTTACTATTTCTTATCTTGTACAGGTTGATCCTACTTCGGACGGGATGTTGGAATTAGGCGGAACATTTTCGTATTTAGAAGACAGCGTAATTAAAACAGTAAATATCCCTGTCAAAAAAATATTGATCATACCTGCCGGACAACAACAGGCAAACAACCTTATAGACACTTCAGACATCAATTCACTTACTGACCCTCTGAAAACTCTTTGTTTCAGACAAGTTGTAAAAGAAGGTAATGATTATATCGTAAACCTGCTTATTAAAAAAGGAGGATCGGATATCGGCAAGTTCGCCAAGTTACAGGAATCGGTTCAGTCCGGCTTTAATGCTACGTACATCGAAACAAAAGAAAGTATTTTTTCATTCAAAGAAAATAGCGTAAAATTATTATGGATGACTTTACCTGCAGAACAGCAGTTCATTGTTAAGTACAGACTTACTCCCGAAACTCCCGGCGCAGAACCGGAATTAAAAGGAACTTTCTCATATCTTATAAACGAGACGACAAAAGTCATCCCTATAAAAAATGTGGATTTTCTTGATTCTCCGCTGCTGGCTGATATAACTAACAACAACAACCAGAACAACAACAATCAAAATAATAACCAGAACAACAATAATCAAAACAATAACAACAATAATCAGAATCAGGACATAACACCTGAAAGTGGAATATACTATAAGGTCCAGATTGCTGCTGCAAGGCAGGTACAGGTTAACCCGAAATATTATTTCCGGCAGTATAATGTTACAGAAAAAGTCCAGTTAGAAATGCACGAAGGCTGGCGGAAGTATATGATAGGAAAATTCAATGTTTACAAGGATGCCCGCGATCACAGGGTTTATATCTGGCAGAATACTCCTATTAAAGATGCTTTTGTAGCTGCCTATAATAACGGTACAAGAATAACGGTTCAGGAAGCTCTTATGATCGCAAATCAAAAATGGGTACAATAATTATATAACTTTTTATCACTATCTTCGTAAAAGTTTTCAAAAGGATTTTAATGCTACGTACCGGATTATCTTTTTTATTTT
This sequence comes from uncultured Bacteroidales bacterium, assembly GCA_964515655.1. Taxonomy (GTDB): domain Bacteria; phylum Bacteroidota; class Bacteroidia; order Bacteroidales; family GWA2-32-17. Next base: position 415 of record CAZEWB010000312.1, on the reverse strand, counting down.
CATTAATATGCCTTATTTCTTATTCTCAGGGAGATAAACCGGATTCTTTAAAACAGGATCTGGATTATGATTACCTGATGCTCGATACTACGCCTATCCCTGAAAACATAGCATACAAACCTGTAATAGGTATCGGGATGGGCACATTTACTTTTAATGGGGATATCCGTGATAATTATTATAAGCATCCTTTTGTCGGCAGAAATGCGATGTTTTTTAATGTATCCCGCAACATGTCAAAGTTCCTTACCGCTAATTTCAATGTTACCTTTGGTCAGATGAGCGGTTCACAGATCGCAAATGCCCAGAACCTGAATTTCAAATCGCAGGTCCTTGTAGGCGGAATAAGTTTTTCGTATAATTTCAGGAACTTTTATAAAACCAGGGTCCCAAAAAACCAAACACACCCAACACA
>CAZEWB010000311.1:0-5133 GCA_964515655.1 uncultured Bacteroidales bacterium | reverse complement strand
TCCGGAATGACGTGAGGGGGGATTGGGGACTATTACATCTTCACCACCTTCTCCATCCTGTACACTCCATTGCCAACTACTTTTACCCCATACACTCCCACCGGCAGCTGCGAGATATCCAGAATAGTTTCGGTTTCTTCGGTGGAAATGCAGCGGATAGGTTTGCCCTGGATATCGTATAATGTAATAATGTACGATTCTGAAATTATAAGAATCGGTTAATTATTACAACTTGTCATTTCTTACTATGTTTATTACCTTTGCTTATTAAACAAGTCATGACCCGCCTTATAACAATATGTCTGTTTCTGCTGATAGCAGTTACCGCTCACGCGCAGCGGGTAGGGCTTGTTTTAAGCGGTGGTGGGGCAAAAGGGCTTGCCCATATCGGTGTTATAAAAGTCCTTGAAGAAAACCACATTCCTATAGATTACATTGCCGGCACATCAATGGGTGCGATAGTAGCAGCGATGTACGCCGGCGGCATGTCGCCCGACCGGATGGTGCAGATCGTTACCAGCAGCGATTTCCAGAGCTGGGCATACGGTACTATCAATGACAGGCACACTTATAATTTCATGAAAAGAGATGCCGACGCATCATGGATTGATATTAACTTCTCCCTGGATTCCGGCTTCAAACCCCAGGTACCTTCCGGCCTTATACCGACGCACAGCATGGACATTGCCTTTCTTGAATATTTTGCTCCTCCTTCGGCTGCTTCGGGCTACGACTTCGACAAACTGTTCGTACCTTTCCGTTGTGTTGCGTCAGATGTTAATGCAAAGGAAGCAGTCATATTCAGGGACGGAGACCTCGGTTCTGCTGTCCGTGCAAGCATGGCTGCCCCTTTTTATTTTAACCCGGTTGTTGTTAAAGGCAAACTGCTTTTCGACGGTGGAATCTATAACAACTTTCCGGCAGATGTGATGATAAAGGACTTCAACCCTGACTTCATCATAGGATGTAATGTAAGCAGCAATACTTTGCCTGCAGATGAGGATAACCCGTTGCTTCAGCTGGAAAACATGATAGTTTACCGAACGGATTACACGCTGCCTCCGGGCAAAGGAGTGATGATAGAGCCGGATATCTCGGATATCAGTTTTATGGATTTCGACAAAGCAGCAAACATTATAGATAAAGGATATCAGGCTGCACTTAAAAATATTGAAGAGATATCTGAGTTGATCCCCGGAAGAGCAGATTCATCAGTACTGGAAAGAAAACGTCTGGATTTTAACCTGCAACAACCGCCTCTGATTTTTAAAAGTGTTTTTACAACCGGATTAAACTATACTCAGACCGTTTACCTTACACGTAACATTTTTCACCGGAAAGATTCCATTAATATGGATGAATTCCGCAGTATATACTACAAGATCGTTGCCGACGACCAGATAGAATCAATTTTTCCCCGCGCCAAATACAACCCTTCAACAGGTTTCTACAATCTTTACCTTAAGGTCCGGCGCGAAAAACGCTTCAAGGCCAGGCTTGGTGGCAACATCTCTTCATCAAATCTCAATACCGGCTTTATGGCAGTAGAACATAAAATGCTGGGGAGACGAGCCGTTTCGCTGTATGCAAATTCATATTTCGGCAGGTTCTATTCTTCTGTTCTCGCAAATGTCCGTATGAGGTACTATACAAGAACGCCATTCTACAACGACATTACATTGTTCTTTAATAATTACGATTATTTCAAAAGCAGTAACGACTGGTTTTACAGCGAAAGCAAACCGCCATATATGGTACATAAAGAACTGGGGGCAAGAATAAATCTGGTATTCCCGTTTAAAAACTCAGGGAAGACTGAATTTGGCGTATCATCAGGTAATATCATGAATAATTATCTTTTAACCGACACCTCCGGTTATTATGACAACAGCGACAAATCGCTTTTCTTCGGCATTTCACCATATATACGGATCAGTGTAAACAGTACAAATTTTATTCAGTTCCCGACCAGCGGAGCAAAAACTAATTTCACTGTCCGCTATACTGATATTTCGGAGAAACTTCATTACAATTTCACTGCTCCTTATTTATATTACAGCCCGACGCGATACAAATTTGTCGATGCAGATCTTAAATTTGAGAAATATTTCCGGTTATCCGGATTGTTTTCTGCAGGATATTATTTTCATGCACACTGGTCGAACCGCCCGCACTATCTTACATATTACTCATCATTTCTTAATCTTCCGGCTTATGAACCATTTCCGCTTGCAACTACAATGATGATAAAAGAACTACATGCGCCTGAATTTGCAGGAGCAGGTCTTTTATTCAATGTAAATATCAGTGACAGATTTTACCTTAGAACCGAAGGTCACTTTTTCCAGCCATTCCGAACTCTTTATCAAACTGATTTAAATGAAGGGAAATACAATTATAAACTTAACAGCTATAGTTTCACCGGACAGTCCACTCTTGTTTACCAGGCTCCTTTCGGGCCGGTATCTCTCTCTTTGTGTTATTTTCAGGAACATACACCTGAATTTTATGTTGTGTTTAATATCGGCTATCTTTTGTTTAACAGAAAACTATTAGATTGAATAATGGGGTTCTCAAAGTTTATTCTGAAAATACGTGGATGGAAAGTTACATCTGAAGTGCAGATTCCTGATAAATGTATAATTGTAATTTGCCCTCATACCAGTTTATGGGATTTTATATGGGGGAAATTTGCACTGACATACCTGGGTCATAATACCAAATTTCTCATCAAGAAAGAGTTTTTTTTCTTTCCTGTCGGACCTATCATTAAAAGCCTGGGATCCATTTCTGTTGACCGGGGAAAATATAAAAGCAACATGGTAGGAAGTGTTTCTGAGAATTTTAAAAAATTCAAAGAATTTAAACTTGTCATAACACCTGAAGGTACAAGAAAAAAAACAAAACACTGGAAAAAAGGGTTCTGGGAGATAGCAAGGGAATCAGGGGTTCCTGTTGTTTATGGTTATGTCGATTACAAGAAGAAGGAAATGAAAATTGTCGGTATTCTTGATATTACTGACAACTGGGATCATGATATTGCACTGTTAAAATCGAAATACGCGGGAGTAACTGCAAAAAATCCTGAACATCAGTTTTTCTTTTAACGACACAAAATACTATTTTTGTCATCCTGAATGAAATGAAGGATCTAAAGATTCAGATTCTTCGCATTCGCTCAGAATGACAATCTTTTTTTATGAAAATCGCTTTACTACAAACCGACATCATCTGGAACCGGCCGGAAGATAACCTGAAATGTGTTACAGAAGTAATACAGAAACTTCAGTCCGGCACAGAAATGGCAGTTCTTCCCGAAATGTTCAGTACGGGCTTTTGTGTGGACCCGACGTCTGAACTGGCAGAGAAAGGAAAAGAAACAATTAACAGCATTAAATCCCTTGCTGCCGGCAGTGGAATTGCCATTTGCGGAAGTGTGATCTATAAAGAGGATAAAAATATCTTTAATCGTTTTTTTGCAGCCCTTCCCGACGGAAAGCTTTTCACTTACGACAAGAGGCACCTTTTCCGGATGGGCGATGAACATAAGGCATACAGCAAGGGAACAAAGCGCATTACATTTGAATATAAAGGACTTCGTTTTCTTCCCCAGATATGTTACGACCTTCGTTTTCCTGTATGGAGCCGTAACCGCAACGACTACGATGTTGCGATCTATATTGCGAACTGGCCTTCGCCCCGCACTGATATTTGGCGGAAACTTCTTATTGCACGGGCCATAGAGAACAATTGCTATGTTGTAGGAGTTAATCGTACCGGAAAAGACGGTAACGGATATGAATATTCAGGAAGCAGTATGGTCACCACTTTCAACGGGACTATCAGCAGTGAATCAAAAATATTTACTGATGATATTGTTTATTCTGACCTCAGCAAGGAAAAACTTGAGGAATTCCGCCATAAGTTCCCGTCGTGGATGGACTCTGACGACTTTGAGATAAAGTAACCTCGGATTAAGCGTTAGAAAATAATAAATTTAATCACATAATTTAAAGCAATAAAATTCCAAGTTTCAAATTCCAAGCCCCAAGCCCCAAGGAGCGTTCCTTTGAATTTGGGGCTTGGATCTTGAAACTTGGGTCTTTTTTAATTGTTCATTGAATATTTATGCAGGGGCTACTTCCTCTTTGGCCTCCAGAACAGGTACATTGCAAACAAAAAAGAAATACACATCAGGCTTGAAAGAATAAGGGTGCTGGTCATGTTAACCCCCGGAATGTTGTCGTTTGTAATAACAGTCCCTCTTATTATCGGGTTCAGGAAAACCCGTGTTCCGTTATACATTTCTGCTTCACAACGCAGATAGGTATCTTCCTTTTTAAAAATATATGATAAAAAATACGAATTCGTAACTTCAACTTTCACCTTACCGCCCTGCCCTACCAGGCGTATGACTTTCATTGTATCTTTAAATGAGATCATCAATGTATCATCAATGATGCATATCGTATCAGGTAAGATTATTTCATCGTGAAATTTTTTCAGGATCACCGCATCACTGCTGATTGGAATTTCGTATCCTATATTTCTACCGGTTTTCAATGCTCCGATAATTGAACCGGCTGAAAGGTCTTTTGCAGCGAAAACATTAAATATACGGCCGGTAACTTCAGGATTCATAGCATCGTGTCCGTCGTCGTTGGAAAGTAGAAAAACAGGTTTCCCGGCGCTGAGCGCTGTGTCCCATAATGCAAGTGATTCGCGGTTTGTGCTTAATATTTCAAAACAGTCATAATTGCACAGGCGCTTAATGTCTTCGGGCGTATATGCATTATTCCATGAAGGATGAACCAACGCCACAAGATTCGATTCATCTTTCAGCAGATTTAACATGTACTGTTTATGGTTTGTTTTATGAGGAAGCAAAAAATCCATCCGGAAAACACCGGATGCGCCGATAACAATCTGGTGATTTTTCAGTATCCCCATTCCATGTTCATAAACAGGTATATTGCTTTCAGTATTGATACTCATATAATCCGATATCCCTATCACATCATATCCATATCGTTTGTATGCTTTTATAATGTTTTCGGGTGAATTGCTGCTGCTTCTCCCGTCAGTGATCAATCCCCACGAGTTTGAGTGGCAATGGAAATTCACCTTAAAAAA
>CAZEWB010000310.1:0-5134 GCA_964515655.1 uncultured Bacteroidales bacterium | reverse complement strand
TGTGTTGGGTGTGTTTGGTTTTTTTGTTTCTGAAGATATCACAAGAGGCTGGGACGGAACGTTCAAAGGAGAACCTATGGCTCCCGACGTATTTGTCTTTTATGTTAAAGTGACCTGCCAGAACAATAAGATTTTTGAAAAGAGCGGTAATATAACCCTGTTAAGATGACCGGAAAAAAATTCATATCGGGTATAATAATCCTGCTGATCTTCCGCACAGGACTGTTTGCACAGGACATGCACTTCAGCCAGTTCATGATGTCGCCACTTTATCTTAATCCTGCCGAAACGGGATTCTTCGAAGGCGAATTCAGACTTACAGGCAACAACAGGAACCAGTGGCGTTCGGTGACCGTTCCATACAGGACATTCGCAGCTTCTTTCGACTGGAATTCCATGCAGAAAATTGTGCGTTTGGGCAACCTTGGTTTCGGGTTGCAGTTCATGAACGACGTAGCAGGCGACGGCAACTTCACAACAACACTTATACGCTTTTCCACTGCATGGCAGTATCCTTTCAACGATGGCTTTTCGACAATATCGGTAGGATTAAATGTAAACTACAACCAGCACTCGCTTGATTTTACAAAACTGAACTTTGGTTCACAATACAACGGTTTTTTCTTCGACCCTCAGATGCCGACACAGGAAACCTATACGGCAGACAATTTCAGTTACGCAGATTTTTCGACCGGAATAGCATTCTTACATAAGTTCAATAACGGGATACCTGTTTACGGAGGAATATCCCTTAATCACCTTAATCGCCCCGAACAGACCTTTTTCAGCGACGACCCCAACCTTCTTGCAATGAAATTCAATTTCTATTTAAGGTCTGATATCGAGATTAAAGAGAACATCAGCGCGCTGCCGTCTGTTGCCGTTTACAACCAGGGTACACACAGGGAGATATTGTACGGCGGCCTCTTCCGTTTCGAAACAATATACAGCACTGTACGTAACATTTACTTTGGAGGCTGGATTCGTCACGGTGATGCCGGTGTAGTAAAGATCGGGTTCGATTATCAGAATGTTAACGTCGGCTTCAGCTACGATTTCAACTTCAGCACACTCAGGGTGGCCAGCCATGGCTTTGGCGGTCCTGAAATAGGAATAATCTACATCTTCAATTCACCATCCCAGTTGCCTATTCCTGCAAAGAAAACATGTCCGGTATTTTTATAGTGAAGGGTATGAGATTTATTGCATTTACATTTATTCTATTCATTACGTTGTCTTCCGCTTTCGGGCAGAGCAGCCGCAAGTATGAAGTGGCGGGCGACAAGGCTTTTGAAGGACAGAACTACTCTGCAGCAACTCAGTTCTACTCCATGGCTGCAAATACAAAAGCAAGTCCTGCCGTTGCATGGAAGCTTGCCGAATCGGCCCGTCTGAACAGGGACTATAAACTGGCCGAACAATGGTATAAATATGTGGCCGACCAGTACAGCGCCAAATACCCTCTCGCATATTTCTTTCTGGCACAGGTACAGAAAAGTATGGGCTTGTACCAGAAAGCCAGCGTCAGTTACAAAAACTCATACATGATCCTGAAAGACCAGAATAGTTACTATGAGAAAAAATCCCGCCACGAAATTTCTGCATGTGAAAAAGCGCTTTTTCTGACATTCGAACAGGTGACTGAAGAATATAAACTTATTGACAGCGTTTTCCAGAGCGATTACAGCGAATTTGAGATGACCCAGATCAGCGACACTTTGCGCTGGCTTACAGTATTGCGCCCCGAAGATTCTCCCGATACATTAGAGTTGCTTTCAAGAGCCGTTCAGTACGCCAGGCCCGACAGCAATTCCGAATGGAGAAAAACTGACTTTTTCAACCGGAAGATAAATGTTCCCGGGTATCATATTTCAAGTCTTACTCTCGACACTGCTCTTAAAATCGTTGTCTTCAGCATTTGCGGGACAAAGGAAGGAAGATTCAAATGCGACCTGTGGCAGATGCCGCTGACAGAGGATACTACTGTAAATCCGGTCCCCCTTTCTTCAGAGATCAACTCCCGTGATTACTCATCAACACAGCCGCATTTTGCTGCCACCAGAGATAAAAAGTACCTTCTTTTCAGCTCCGACCGTCCCGGCGGCGAAGGTAATTACGATATCTGGGCATGTAGTGTTGACGAAAAAGGGAACTTCGACACACCATTCAATCCAGGCAAATCAATAAACACTATTGATGATGAGGTTTCACCTTTCTACGACAGCCGTTCAAAGACGCTTTACTTCAGCAGTGAATTTTATAACAGCCTCGGGGGACTTGACATTTTTAAGATCCAGACAGACTTCGAAAAATGGGGCTTTGTCGAGAATCTCGGGTATCCTGTAAACTCGAGTTTTCACGATCTTTATTACACTCATTCTTTAAATAATGACGTGGCATTTTATTCGTCCAACCGTCCGCTCGATCCTGCAAATCCTTCTCCGGGATGCTGCAACAACATTTATTACCGCGACCTGCCACACGTTAAAGACAGTATAGTATTTGTTCAACGTATACAGACCATCGAAAAGAAAACACGTCAGCTTATACCCCTTAACCTGTTTTTTCATAACGACGAACCAAATCCTAAAACATGGGATACCATCACAACGCTTTCGTACGAAGATTGCTATAATTCATACGTTGCTCTTACCGGTGAATACATAAAAGAGTGGAAAGGCCCCCTTACTGAAGATAAGGCTCTGGAAGCCGAAAAACAGATAGAAAGTTTCTTTATCGACAGTGTGGAAAACAACTTCAACAAATTCAAACTCTTTGCCGAATACATGTGCGAGCTTCTTGAAAAAGGCAAGTCTATAGAGATCACTATTAAAGGATTTGCAAGCCCGCTCAATACTTCCGACTATAATGCAAATCTCTCTAAAAGAAGAATTCAGAGTCTTGTAAATTTCCTTATGCAATATAAGAACGGATTCCTTGTTCCTTATATTGACGGCACTGCAGCAACAGGGAGGCTGATAATATACAGGCAGGCATTCGGCAAAGAGAAAGCAGCAGCAAACGTAAGCGGTGATATAAAAGACCTCCGCAATTCCGTGTATAATCCGGCAGCAGCAAACGAGCGCAAGGTTGCAATCATAGCAATCGAGCTATGACGAAAGCGATCCATTCTCTCGGAATTATGTCAGGAACTTCATTCGACGGAGTCGACCTGGCCCTCTGCAAATTCACCGGAAATAACGGGAAATGGAATTACAAAATAGTAAAAGCAGAAACCGCTCCTTACCCTCCACAAAAAAACCAAACACACCCAACACGCACAGAGGCTTTCTCCTTCTGGATTCCTTCTGCTGAACAACGAATATGGACGATTCCTCGGAAATTGCTGTAACGATTTTCTGAAGAATATAAAAGTCCGTCCCGATATTATTTCATCCCACGGACACACCGTTTTCCATCAGCCGGAAAGTAATTTCACCTATCAGATCGGAAGCGGCGCTGAAATAGCAGCAACTACCGGTATTACTACGATCTGTGATTTCAGGACACTTGATGTTGCTTTAAAAGGACAGGGCGCTCCACTTGTTCCCATCGGCGATGAAATGCTTTTCGGGAACTACACGCAATGTCTGAACATCGGCGGGATCGCAAATGTTTCGACAAATCATGGCGGTGTGAGAAAAGCGTGGGATATAGCGCCCGCAAATATGGCGCTGAATTATCTTGCTGGTCTCGAAGGAGAAGTTTATGATAAAAACGGGCTAATGGCAAAATCAGGAAAGTTTCAGCCTGCTCTTTTCGATAAACTCAACAAACTTGAATATTACAGCCGGCATCCGCCCAAATCGCTTGGAAGGGAATGGTTCGAAAATAGATTTCTTCCGATACTCGATAGTTACAAATGTCCGGTTAAGGATAAACTCAATACTGTAACAATGCACATAGCTTTTCAGATTTCACAGAACTGCACAACCACAAAAGGAACAACAACCTTTTGCACCGGTGGCGGAACCCACAATGCTTTTCTTGTAAGCTGCATGAGTGAGTATCTTAAAAACACTATTGTCATCCCTGACAAAACGGTGATCGATTATAAGGAAGCTTTGATATTCGCTTTCCTTGGAGTATTACGTTTAACCGGGCAGACCAACTGCCTTAAAAGCGTTACAGGGGCAAAAACTGATTCCTGCTCGGGGATCATTTATAAAATCAGATAAATCATTTATAATATGCCAATCTCTTTTAATGAACTATGCCAAATCTTCAATTTTAATGAGCAATTAAAAAAAAACTTGTACATTGTGAGTTGTTAGTTTGATATTGAACATTTTAAATACAATGAATGGGTATAAAATTGTAATCCTTTAATAAACAATGTCAAATGTTCAATTTTCAATGAGCAATTTAAAACAAAACATCGAACAGGAATGATACTTGTTTATTGTTCGTTGTTTGTTTGACATTGATCATTTTTTTACATTTGGGAAAAATAAATGGATAATAAGTTTTGATTTGTTTTAATGAACAATGACAAATGCACAATTTTCAATGAACAATAAATACAAAATGGAAAAGAAAGAAAGAAAGTTTGATATTGAAGACCGGCTAATCGATTTTGCAATTTTGATAGCTGACATTGTAGAAGCCTTGCCAAACACTAAAACTGCTAATCATATAGGCGGACAAATGATCAGAAGCGGATGCTCTCCAGCTTTGAATTATGGCGAAGCGCAAGAGGCAGAATCCAAGAAAGACTTTATTCATAAAATGGGAATCTGTAGAAAAGAACTTCGCGAAACAAAAATTGCTTTAAAAATTATTATAAGAAGACCTTATAAAGAAGTACTAAGCAATTCAGAAAAGGCGCTAAATGAATGTTTAGAACTACTTGCAATCTTTTCAAAAAGTATTGAAACTGCAAAAAATAATCTCAGACAGAAATGAAACTTGTTCATTGTTGGTTGATCGTTTGACATTGAACATTTTAAAAACAATGAATGGGCAATAAAATTGTAATCGTTTAATGAACAATGCCAAATTTTCAATTTTCAATGACCATAAGTGTATACACTTCGAATTACGAAAAAGATCATACGAAATACGAAAATAGTAGTACCTATTAGTAATTCGTATAAAATTCGTAATTCGATGATATGAGAACTATTGAACGTTT
>CAZEWB010000309.1:2211-5145 GCA_964515655.1 uncultured Bacteroidales bacterium | reverse complement strand
TGTGTTGGGTGTGTTTGGTGGTTTTTTTGGTATCCTTGAATTGTATTACGATTACGAAGGAGATTCGCTCGTTTTTGAAGATACATCATACGAAGATGTCAATATCAAGAGCATGATAATGAGCCGGAGGAACCCGGGAACCGCTTTAGACCTCGGAGCAGTATATAAATACAACGATAAGATCAACTTGTTTGCGAGTATTAACGACCTTGGCTTTATCCGCTGGAAGGACAATGTAAACAGCGTTCAGTTAAAAGGTGATTTTTACTGGGACGGCTGGCACGAATTCAGACCATTACTTGATGAAGATACAGCCTGGGCCGAAGAAACAATAGACAATTACAGGGATTCGGTAATACGCCTTTTCGATCCGAATTATAAGGAAGCTTATTACACACAATGGCTGAATCCAAAAATATATTTTGGAGGATCTTACCAGTTTCACAAAAAACTTGGTTTCGGTCTTCTTACGCGCGGAGATATTTTCCAGCACAAATTGCACGGAGGGGTCACAGTGAGCGCCAATTCACAGGTCACAAAATGGTTTGCTGCTTCAATAAGTTATACTTTTCAGAATACTTCGTTTAATAATATCGGCGCGGGGTTAGTCTTTAAGATCCCATGGTTCCAGTTCTATATGGTAACCGATAACGTTACTGCATTCATATGGCCGCAGTCAGCCAGAAACCTGAATTTCAGGCTGGGTATAAACCTCCTCTTCGGTTGCGACAAGAAAAGTTCGTCGGCCTTTTTGACTGACACTAAATTCCTGTAACAAATAGTTGATATTCGCTGCGCTGATATTCGCTTCGCGATTCTTGTTCAATTGTTTAGTTGTTCGATCGCTTATATTTGCTTCGCGATATTTGATTCGCTGATATTTTTGGTTGCTTACGCCAGAGGTGTCGGAAGTCGAAAGACCGGAGACGGAAGACCGGAGTTGGCAGTCGCCAGTCTGCAGTCTGCAATTGGCAGTAGGCAATTGGCAGTAGGCAATGCCCACCGCCCATTCCCAACTCCACTTCCGACTTCAGACTTCCGACTTCCGACTTCCGACACTTTTGGCTATTTTATTTACCAATTTTATGTAGTTTTGTTGTATGAAGTTTTTGAAACCTAAGTTTCTTGTTTTTCTGATTCCCTTTCTGCTTTACTTTAATACACTGTGGAACGGATATTCATTTGACGACAACTTTGTAACAAATAACGAAACGGTAAAAAAAGGCTGGTCGGCCATTCCTGAAATATTCGGTGGGTTTTATTTTCAGGAGGAAGGAAATACTTTCGGTTACCGTCCGGTGGTAAGGAGCCTGTTTGCAATTGAATATTCTGTCTTTGGAGAAAACCCCGCTGTCAGCCATTTTTTCAATATACTGTTGTATGCGCTTCTCTGCCTCGTGATATTCCGTTTCCTGAAAAAACTTTTCCCAACTCTTCAGCAGGAATATATTTTTTTTATCGTTCTGTTATTTGCCGTTCACCCTGTCCATACAGAAGTTGTGGCCAGTCTTAAGAACCGTGAAGAGATAGTGGCAATGCTGCTTGGAATATTGTCGCTTTTATTATACTGTGATTTCCTTGATAAGAAAAATTACCTGCTTCTTATCCCCGTTCCTTTTCTGATCTTCCTTGCTGTGCTGACAAAAGAAAACTCTCTTACCTATCCGCTGTTAATGCCATTTATCTACTTTGTAAAAAACGATTTTAAACCGGCAAATATAAAAAAGTGGATTCTACCGGCTCTTTATACAGCTCTGGTATTTATTGTTGCATTTTATGCATGGAAACTCCCCGGTTATTTCCTTCCGCCGGAAGATAAAGAGCTTTTTGGTTTCGAAAACCCTCTTTACATTCATAATTCCATTTTAAACCATCTCTATTTAACCGGTATTACTTTATTGTTCTATCTTAAAATCCTTTTTATCCCCTATCCTCTTCGTTATTATTATGGTTATAACATGTTTCCGCTCGGCGCCGTTAACGAAATCCTGTCGGGCGTTACTTTAATCTGTTTTCTGCTTTTGTTACTTTTTGCCATTTATCGTATGAGGAGCCTTAAGCACATTTCCTTTTTTATTTTCCTTTACCTCATCTCTCTTTCCGTCTTCACAAACACTTTCATTCCCGTTAACGGCGTTGTTGGAGAGCGCCTTGTATTTCAGGCCTCTCTTGGGTTTTGCGGAGTTTTAATTACCGCTCTTTACTATTTCACGGGATTAAGAAAGAACAAGGTCCGAATTCAGAAAAGAATAAATACTATCCTTTATATAGTTATCGTGCTGTTTATGATCATGACATTCCAGCGTAACCGCGACTGGAAAAATTTTGAAACATTACTTAAGGCTGATATAGTCAAACTCGATAATTCTGCCAAAGGGCAGGTGGTATATGCTTCGTGGAACTTAGGACAAATAATGAATCAGAAAGCACAGGGAAAGTACGTTCATCCAGAAGCTATTAATTCAATATTAAAACACTACATACGTTCTGTTGAGATTTTTCCGGAATATTACAGTTCATACAATAATATCGGTACAATATTCCTTCACCTTAAAAACAGACCCGACAGCGCGATAAAGTATTTCTCGAAAGCAATTTCATATAACCCGGAATATACTGAAGCTCTTTTCAACTACGGAATATGCTGCATTCAGTTGAATCTCCCTGATTCAGCAATTTTATATTTTAACCGTGTAATTTCAGTTGATAAAACATACTCCGAAGCATGGATAAAATTACCTGAACTGCATTTTAAAAAGGGCAACACAGATCTTGCGGTTTCGGAGGCGGAAAATGCTCTTAAAAGCGACACAGTTTCGGATGCGCCTCTTATCAATCTCGGAAACATATGTCTGTTGCAGAAAGACACAGTCCGCGCAGTTTACTTGTGGGAAAAAGCTATCGAAAAAAAACACCCAAACACACCCAACACAA
>CAZEWB010000309.1:0-2201 GCA_964515655.1 uncultured Bacteroidales bacterium | reverse complement strand
AACCTACCCCCGCCCCACACCCCCCCCGCCCGCGCAGATCCCGCGGGCCAAAAAGCTATCGAAAAAAATCCCCGAAATCCTAACCTTCTTAACGGTCTTTCAAAATACTTTTTACAAACCGGGGAAAAGGCTAAATCTGAAAAATATAATGCTCTGTTTCTGCAATTTAATAAATAAATAAATTTTTTATTTCTGAAATATTATTTTATCTTTACGCCAAATCAGCAAGTAAAGAGTAATGAAAGTATTTTTCCTTTTTTTCCTGTCGTTTATTCCATTTTTAATTATTGCTCAGGAAAAAACAGAAACCTTGTGCCGTTTTTATACGTATAACGATGAGTCTGTCTTTAAAAAAATAGATGATAAAACTCTTGAAATTGATTTTTTTGTTAATGCTGACCCGTCTGACAGTTTACAGAAGTCGTTAACCAATTTGTTAGGGATGAAAAAAGGAATCTACAAATACAATATTAACCCGATAAAAGACAACGAAATAAGCGTTTCTCTTTCTGTTTCGAATTTGTTTGATGCACATTACCTAAGAATTATTCTTGAACACCAGATGAATATTAAAGCCCTTGAACTTAACGACAATTCTGTAACATGGGATGAGTTTGAAAAAATGTTCCTTCCTGTAAGCAACTAAATTGACTGGTAAACGTCTTGAACTTAAAATAAACAGATATGAACCGAATAAAAAACTGCCTGATTTTTTGTTTTGTCCTTTTGTATACAAGCTCATTCGGGCAATATATGATCAACTTTTCAGATGTTAACTGCTATAATTTCAAATTCCAAACATCACTTACATCTGAGCAATGCTTATTAATCTCAAATTCTGCAATCAACTGTAAGAATGTTATTATTGCCAGAGCTGACATTTATGGAAATGTAATTATTTTTTCAAATGGAATTATTGATCAGAAAGAACTTAATACTAAGCTTTCCTTAGTAACAGACATTAAACACAATAAGATTGCCCAGGCAGAAGCAAAAAAGGACCTATTTGTTAAAACATACGCTCTTTACACCTTTCCTGAGAAAAGTGAATACAACGGCGAGTATTTTGAAGTACTTCAGTATGAGGATAAAATCAGACAGGAATCTGTTTTCGGACTTGCAAAATCTATATGGGTCGAGTTATATCCTTCGGAGTATTTGAAGCTAATACCCGATGAAATTGAAGTAACATCAGTTGAAAAAGCAGAAAAAACTGCAAAAGAAAGCAAAGTGAATTTTAAATCAAAAAATAATTAACCGGCATATGAAAAAACTGATTATTTTATTTGCTGTGATATCTGTGCTATTCAGCACAGGATTTCTTTATTCACAGTGCTCTAACTGGGGAAATAATTACCCATCCGGTACTTTCTCAACAACTTCATCTTCGCTTACAACTGTAAGTACCTGTATTTATGGAAGCGAGTATAGCATATATAGCGTAACAAGCGGCCAGACTTACATTTGGACGACATGCGGCGATGCTGATTTCGACACTCAGTTAAGTTTGTGGAATACTGCCCATACTACAAATTACGCTTATAATGACAATGCCTGCGTTTACCAATCCACAATCACTTGGACTGCCACATTCACAGGAACAGTTCACCTGCTTGTTTCGCAATATAATTGCACAAGCAACAGTATATGTATGACACTTAGCTGGGCATGCAACTCATGTGGTGGTGGAGTTCCTCCAACAGTTCAGGACTGCCTTGGCGCTATTCCACTTTGCTTCCAGACATACAGCAACCCTAACTCCTATACAGGACAAGGAAATTACTACAACGAGATTCCCGATTATGCAGGAGCCAACTCGACAAACAACTGCCCGAACAACTGCCTTCTTGACGGGGAATTAAATGATGTATGGTACACATTTACAGTTCAGAATAGCGGTACAGTCAGTTTTACAATTAACCCTGTTTCAGCAGGCGATGATTACGACTGGGCTGTATATAATGTAACCAATTACAATTGCGGAGATATTCTTACTAACAACTCGGCAGTACAGGTAAGTTGTAACTTCTGCGGTAATGTTGGCGCTACAGGCCCTACGGGTGGCGACCCCCAGACTTGTGAATACGGCGACCCTGCCGTTTGCGGAAATTACAATGCTGCTATCAATGTGACTATTGGCCAGATCTATGTTGTCAACGTCAGTAACTTTTCCTCAACCCAAAACCAAACACACCCAACAC
>CAZEWB010000308.1:0-5149 GCA_964515655.1 uncultured Bacteroidales bacterium | reverse complement strand
TATTACAGCAGGTTACCTTGAGAATATCCAGAACAGCTATTTTGATTTTATAAGGCAGCAGCCCAACATGCGGATTCTTATTTTCAATGTTAACAATATTGACTTCGTCAATAACAACAAGGATTATGAGTCAATATTGAATGTCCTTGACAAGGAATATAACTATGGCGTCCACAGAATAAATTTTGAATAAAAATTGTTTCGGCGCTTCGGCACTTCGGCTCCGCTCAGTGTCCCTCCGCTCAGCGACCTCAGTTTCAGTGTCCCTGGGCTTTCAATATAATAGATCAGTTAATTAATGTAACCGTTCCCTTTTTTTCTATATACACTTCTGCTGAAGTTTTGTATTTAATATAATAGGCATACACTCCTACGGTTATTTTTCCTTTATACACGCCGTCCCAGCCCTCTTCAATATTTGTTGTTTCAAAAACTTTCCATCCGTAGCGGTTGCATATTACAAACTTATAGTCGGAATGGTCTATAAAAACACCTATGGGTTTGAATATTTTATTTACCCCATTCGGAGCAAATGCATTTGGTACAAAGAATTTCGGAAGCTCAAGGGAAAGCACTTCATTGGACATGCTTACATCATTGAATCCATAAGGATTGCCTGAATTTTCTACAGCTTCAACAGAATATGTGATTTCTCCTTCCGTTGATGTGTAATTTGACACGTCGTCAATGTAGCTGTTACTGCCGGAAAGGACATTTGATACCAGTACAGCAGGTGATACGGCATCTGTTTTGCGGTAGATATTATATGAGTTTACTGTGCCGGGCCATTCCTGGTAATCATTCCATGTAAGGGTATTATTAAAGTCATTGCCTGTTTCAACGCTGAGCAGTATGGTCTTTGCAATGTTTGTTGTAAGTATTTCGCTTCCGCAGCTGTCGTAGATGACCATTTTGTAGCAATAACTTTTTTCACCGGTTGAGGCGGTGTAATCGCTGGATAATATTGTTGATGAAGCAGGCAGTCCGTATAAAGTTTCAATAATTGCGAATACACCGTTGATGCTGTCTGCCCTCATGATGTTGCATTGTGAAATACTTGCCGTTGAGTCCACATAACAATTGAGGTCTACATGCCCGTCGTTTACTGTGGCGTATCTCAGATATGCAAAATCAGGTTTCGCATATGTCAGGGTGCGGATACATATCACATTGGATAATGATGTTTTATTGCCTGAATCTCCGTAAGCCTGAACGGCAAAGCACATGTCCGAGCCTATGTTTGAGTATGTATATGTGTGCGAGGTTTCCGAAGATGATTTGGCTGCGAGCAGGCTCCATGCCCCGTTGTTTTCCTTGTAATAGATGTTGTACCCCTCAAGGCTCGGGGTCATGCTGATATAGGAAGACCAGTTTAAAGTTATCTGGCTCTGGCATATATCTATGGCTCCCTGCAGATATATTGTCTTATGGATATTGCTCATGGTGCTCATATTTGAGCAGGTGTCGAAAGCGGCTATACGGTATGACAGCGATGAACTGCCCGGGGCTGAATTATTGTCAATATATGACGTGCTTGACTGTCCGTACACCGTATCAACGGGAACCCATATCCCGCCGATATACTGAAATATGATATATCCTTCCGTATCGTTATCAGGGCAGGCACCCCAGTCAATAACTACTTTTCCTGTTGTTGAATCCACACTTATTGTATTTAACAGAGGAACGCCGGGGCCTGTGACGTCTTTTAACTGCCCGCCTTTGGCAGAAGAAACAGAAGAACATCCGTCAGCATCTGATATCTCTATTCTGAATTTGACAACTTCGTTGCACTGCAGCAGGGTGTAGGTATATTGCAGGTTTGTCGTTGAATCGATCTTCACCCAGTTACCCGGGGTTGTTTCCTTATAAATCATATACCACCCGTTTGATGTAAGGAGGTTTGGCGTATGAATTGCATTCCAGTCAAGTGTTGCATAGCCGTTCCCGAGGTCTGTTATATTCAGGAAGATGCTCTGTAAAGTGTCTGAGTCTTCGGAATATGTGTCATCCGTTGCCTGTGACCTGATGTAATAATAAACAGACTGTATATTTGCATTTGCCCCGTTATGAACTGTTGATGTCTGGCTGTAATTTGCAATGGTTTCAAGAAGATTATAAGGGCCGTTCAGGTTTGCGGAGTAATAAATCTGATAATTTTTAAATCCCGGTGCTACGTCTGCAGGCGGTATCCATGTTAAGGTCGTATTGCCGCCGTTATCAACAGCAACACATCTGAACTCAGGGGGAGAAATAGCGTTGGCAGCATTAAACAGAATTATACAAAGCAGTATATGGAATAGTTTTTTCATTTTTTATTCTATAGCACCTTTAATCAAATATATTGATTTTTCAGATTGTTTCAAAAAAATAGCTACAAGCTGCATGCTGCAGGCCTCAAGCAAGTTCATTATCATGAACAGGGAAGAGCTTGTAGCTTGCAGCTAACAGCTTGAGACTAAATTATTAATATAACGTTTTTTGCGGGATTATGTTGCATGTAAAGTTTACAAAAAACGAAACCTGTTCCCTGATGAATAATTAGGTTTTTAAAGAATATTATAATATTTTTGTTTAAGCAATCTTTCATGTAAACCCTATAGATGATAAATATATTGTTTATAAAAGGTGTAGCAAGCGATCCGAAAACAGTGATTAGGTCACCACAAAGGTAAAGCAAGGGACAATCGTTATACGGCAGCTTATCGACAACTAAATGACAAAGGACTTAGTAAATAAAAAAGAAGCGTCAAGAAAAAAATCACTTGGTGAATTGGGTGAATTATTTGCCTTAAAATCACTTGTTGATAATAAGTTTGACAGAATTCGGAATCTGAATGACGATGCAATGAACGAAACTTTTGCCGATATATCTTGTGAAAAAGATGGTGAAAGGTTTATTATTAGTGTAAAAGCCAGAAATAAATTTCAAAAAAATGGCAAATTAAATACAAGATACAATCTTGGGAAAGATGTTTATGAAAAAGCTCTAGCTTCGGAGAAAAAATATAAGGCTAAAGCTTGTTGGTTAGCGATTCAATTTGACCACAACTCATTTTCAATTTATTTTGGACAACTAAATGAACTAGACGGAAGCAGGGCAATACCAGTTGACAAATGTGAAAAAGGAATTATCGGTGAGACATGGGTACACAACAAACGACATTATTTCGACTTTGACTATTACACTAACCGAGAGCAAAAATAAATGGCAAATCGCTGGGGAATACCGAAAGACGTTGAAGAATTAGTAAAGGAAAGAGATTTAAGTTGTGTTTACTGCAGAATTTCATTTACTAATTCGGGTTTTACCCATAAGACAAGACCAACATGGGAGCATATTATTAACGATATTAGAATTAACGGACCTGATAACATCGCTCTTTGCTGCGGATCTTGTAATGCTAGCAAAGGGACAAAACTTTTGAGTGATTGGTTAAATGGAAAATACTGCTTGACAAAGGGAATCACAAAGGACAACGTTGCGACAGTAGTTAAAGAATATTTAAACAGACAATAAAGTCGAACGCATAACACGGATTTTGCGTTAGTGGGCGGACAGTGCGAATAGAAACATTTGAGCATTTCATAACCTTTGGTGCTGGCAGACAGTTAACGGTTTCAAAAGCCCACCAACGCAAAGCCCGAAACCGGTTGACACTTTAAAAACCTTTATCGTCAACGGACAAACAATTAAAGACAAAGACAATGAAAACAACCTCTTTATTTATACTCCTAAGCGCATTATTAATAAATGCTTTTGGGCAGAGTCGCTTTGGGGTTCATCTTGGAAGTTTAAACTATAATTCAGCGATTCCTTATATTGATTTACTCGGGAAGCACATCTATGTGAGAAATGAAGTTTTTAGGGATGAATTTGGATGGAGACAAGTAAAAGAATCCGGTATTATCCCTGATTGCCAGCAATATTGTGATTCTTCCAAATCCCCGGATACATGCGCCTGTGGTGTGGGAAGCTTTTATTACCGTAACCCTCCTGATAGAAATTCCCTGCTTAATACGCCAATATTAATCGACTTTTATAATAATAATTTCAACCAATTTGTAAATTTTTACACGAGCAGGTATGACAGTACCCCGCCAACACTGCCTCAGGATCTTATTGCGGCTTATCCTTATGATGCTGAGAATTTTTACAGCGATTATGTTTCATTCATATTACAGAATTTCAATAATAAGATAAAGTACTGGGAAATAGGAAACGAGAATAACCTTGTTAGTTTTTGGGCGGGAACTCAAAAAGAATATTCGGACATGCTGGTAATTGCTTCTCAGGCAATAAGAGTTAGTTGTCCAGATTGTAAAGTGGGAATTTCCTTCTCGCATCCTGATATTGCAGCCACACAGCTGGAAAGACAAAAATGGTATTCAGAATTAAATGCGGTACTTGATACCTTTGATTTTATTGATGCTCATTTTTGTACCGCTGTAGCATTCATTCAGCCCGGGCAATTGGATAGCATAAAACAACATTGGCCCGAAAAAGAAATTATATCAACAGAAACCGGACTTCCGGATAGTATTGTAAAACCGGGGCAAACCATTGGGGGTACATTTGTAAAACAAGCACAGGATTTGGCTAAATTCAATACACTTATGTTTGCCGAAGGATACAGTAAAATTTATTGGTATTTATTTGACACTGATTATGGAAGCGGACCCATATTTTTGCATAACGCCCTCATCAATGAGGATTACTCCATAAAACCCGCTTTTTATTCCTATAAAACGATGATTAGCAAGGTGGATTCTTTTACATCTATCACTCAATTAGCCGATGGACAGTATAAATATGTTTTCGCAAGTAAAAATCCCGTTTATGTTTTATGGTGCGATTCAGGGGCATGCATGCTGCCTGCTGAAATTGTTGGAATGGTAACAGTTACAGATTATATGGGCAATGAACTAACAAAGGACGCATCTCAGATTGTTTTGGATTCAATTCCTATATTTGTTGAGTTAGGAGTGTCTTCTATCAATGAAAGTGCTATTTCACAAAACAATGTCTCCATCTATCCGAATCCTTTTTCATCCTTGACAACTTTACATACAGACAATCTTTTCAAAAACGCAACTTTGACAGTTTACAATTCATTTGGACAACAAGTAAAACAACTAAAGAATATTT
>CAZEWB010000307.1:0-5197 GCA_964515655.1 uncultured Bacteroidales bacterium | reverse complement strand
TGTGTTGGGTGTGTTTGGGTGGGTTTTTTCCGGAATAGAATATAACAGATGACAATGTCATCGGAGTAGGCATGAAATCCTGCACCTGTTCGGGACTGAGATGGAGTTTCTGGAGTTTTTTCCTCAGAGTTTTCATGTCATCCAATGTACATCCGGGGTGGCTTGAAATTATATAAGGAACCAGGAATTGTTTCGAATTATTTTTTCTGTTGAAATTGTCGTAGAGTTCCTTGAAATCGCAGAAAACAGAAAAGTGCGGTTTGCGCATCTCATGCAGGATGTGGTCTTCGGAATGCTCCGGCGCAACTTTAAGATAGCCCGAAACATGGTGAGTGAACAATTGTTCGAGATATTTATAATGCTGGGCCTTGTATTGCGACTTTTCGTTAAGATTTATGTCGTACCTTATTCCGCTTCCTATGCTTAATTTTTTTACACCTTTAAGTTTCAGGATTTTTCTGTAAAGTTCGGTAAGAGGTATAGGATCATCGTTAAGGTTTCTGCACACTGAAGGGTAGATACATGAGGGACGACGGCAGTTTGAGCACTGTTTTAAATTTTCCGGTACCATCGCGTACATGTTTGCGGAAGGGCCGCCAAGATCGGAGATATGACCACGGAACCATTCTTTTTTTGAGAGTCTTTCTACCTCATTGCATACCGATTTCTGGCTTCTTGATGAAATAAAACGTCCCTGATGGACAGTGAGAGCGCAGAAACTGCAGCCTCCGAAGCATCCGCGGTGGATAGTCACTGAATTCCTGATCATCTCGTAAGCAGGGATCTTTCCTTTGTTCCTGTAACGGGGATGTGGTTCGAGAGTGAAAGGCAGTTCGTAGATCTCATCCATCTCGTTTTCTGAAAGGGGCGGGCAGGGCGGATTGCAGACAAGATAAACGTTTTCATCCTGCTGCTGTATCATTCCGGCAGGTTCATATTTCGAAACTTCTTCTTCGAAGACCTTATAAGTGCCGGCAAACACGGGCACTGATGTGGTGCAAGAAGAATATGAATCAAGTTTCAGGTAGGATTTAAACTGATGTCCGCTCTCAATATCTTTCTTATTGCATAAAAAACAGATCTGTGGGACTGTCCTTATTTCTGCCGGGTTAGCGCCTTTATCATACATTTCAGCAATACTGCAGATAGTTTTTTCAGCCATGCCGTATGTAAGAATATCAGCGCCTGATTCAAACAATACCGAAGGTTTAAGTTTATCAGCCCAATAATCGTAGTGAACAAAACGTCTCAGGGAAGCCTCTATACCACCTATTACAACCGGTGTTTCAGGAAAAAGTGATTTTATGATCTAAGTGTAAACTGTAACAGCATAGTCAGGACGAAAACCGGCTTTATCGTCAGGCGTGTATGCATCATCGCTGCGAAGACGGATGTGTGCCGTGTAATGGTTTACCATGGAGTCCATGTTACCTGCTGATACACCGAAGAAGAGGCGGGGTTTGCCGAGTTTGCGGAAATCGCGTTTATCGTCCTTCCAGTTTGGTTGAGGAATAATACCGACCTTGTAACCTTTACTTTCAAGGACGCGTGCAATAGTGGCAGCGCCGAACGCAGGATGATCGACAAAAGCATCGCCGGTGACAATAATTACGTCGCATTGCTCCCAGCCAAGGTTGCGCATTTCCTTTGCGTTGGTGGGGAATGAAATCGCTGTTGATCTGAATACTATCATGTGGACTGGTGCAAAGTTAAGAAATATTTGTTGTGAAGGTATAAGTATAGATCCTTCACATTCGTTCAGGATGACAAGCGGGTGAGGGGCGCTAATACTCTTCCCTCAATACACCGGCCCATTTGAGAGTTTTTTCACCAATACCGGGAGCATTTATGTGGATAATGTAAACCCCGCTGCCTATCGGCTTTCCGCTTTCGTCCCTCACATCCCAGTTGTACCAGGTATCATTATCGTTTTTGTTGACACGTTTAATGAGATTGCCGCTAACAGAATAAATGCTGATGGTGCATTGCTCAGGAAGGTTTGTGATCTTTACTATAAAATCGTTAAAAGTGCTTTCATAGAACGAACCGCAGTAGTAGGGATTGGGAACGACATTAATCATTTTCAGCGCTTCTTTTGCTGTAGGTTCATCGTTTTTCAAAGCAGAGTAGGGAGTCAGGTCGAAATAATATTCCGGTAACGAATCATTCGGACTTCCGTTATATGCAAATTCGCCGAAAGCTTTTCTATACGGGTTGGCAATACGAATACTTACCTTGCAGTCGGTTCTGATAAAATAGTACGGGTCGGACGGATTCTGCTGAACGGGAAAATCTGAAGGCAGAATAGGAAGCGTTACCCACATTGCGTTTCGCCAGATATTGCCTTTGTCGAGATCCTGCATTGCTGTTACGTTAAGCAGGTTAGTGTAAATGTACTTGCCATAATCGTACGAAGGCATTGTGATAGTGTCAGAATAACTGAGAAATTGATTATGGCCGAAGACATAGATATAATGCTTGCCTCCGACATACAAGTCACCGGCGGTACCACCAGAAGATTCATACAGGTCAGATGCAAAATCATTTGTCGGATTCCAGAGCATGTCGCGCCCGTTCTGGGCAGGATAGTGCGAATCCTCGCCATAAACAATATTCAGACGTTCTCCTGTTTCAATATCTATACAGTAACCCGGGAACCATCCCATTCCAGTTGAACCGATGAAGTTGGAATATTGTTCTATTGTGCTGTCGCCAATATTTGTTTCACTTCCGTTTTTATCGACAGATGCATGTTTGCGGAGGCTGAACTTATACTGTCCGCCTTCGGAATAGCATGGTCCCAAAGTGTTATTGCTCATGTCGTATTCGCACATTTCAACAACTGGTGAACGTGTCCATTTACTTTTGTCTTTTGTAAAATAGAAATCTATGCTGGACAGATGCTGCATATAAAAGTTAATAAGCTGGTGCCTCCAGTGATATGCAACACCGTAGGGAAAATCAGGGCTGGTTGAAGTTGATGATGCTACATAGTCACGCGAAACCAAACGATATGGCGCCCAGAGGCCATCGATCACATGTTCGTAATATTCTTCAGGGTCAACTCCATTTGAGGTTGCCGGAACATTATAGTCATTATACCCGGGATTATCAGAATCATTTTGCTTTCCTGACCGTATCCAGTTCATAGGGAATGGTCCGTCAACATCCCGTGTGGTCTGCATATCGAGCCATGCGAGGTCGGGATCGCTCCAAGTGATATAAGAAGTTATAAGGCCGTTATTCTCAGGCCACGCATTCACAATTCCTGGCCAGCCGACCTGTTTCATCTCAACAGAAATTCCCCATTGTGGTATTATCTGTTCAAAGTCAACAGAAATGGAATGCTGAGCATAAACAAAATCCGAACTGTCAGTATAAGGAAATTTCTCACAGACCCATTTGGATTCAGTAATGCTGTTATAACCGAATATTGTGGAATCCGTAATAAGTCTTAACCTGAAATTTACCGGTGGTATGTTCAAAGGGTCAACGATCTTAATTGACAAGGGTCCGTATCCGGCTTTATATTGGATTGTATCTGCCTTCCATGGATAACCTGACATTATTATATTCAGTGTCTGGTCTGAAATTTCAAGTTGATTAAAGCCGTTGCCATGGCCGTCAGTCTGGCATATTGGCGGCCTGTTACCGTATTCTGTAAGCTGCAATGTTCCGCCATCTGAAGGTATGGGACTGTGTGGCATTCCCTGATATACTATGATGGGTGAACTGAATGCAGCCACAGAACTTACCATGCATGGGCGTTTTTGTCCATCCTGCAACTGAGGAATAAAAGGATCATATTCCTTGTACTGATTTACAGCATATGCAACCGCTACGTAGTAGTATGTCTTGAAGTTCACAAGTTTGTCTTCTCCAGTTGCAAAAAGATCTTTTTTAATATTGAAACTATGCTTTATTCCATCGTTTTCGGCAGTAGCAACTTTAACTTTTTTCTCAAGATAAGCAGTTTCAGCATTGTATTCGTAGTTGCTTAAAGTTGTATAATCATTTTTAATATCACATTGGAAGACAAGTTTTGATTTTGCCGGATCGTAGATATCACCTGCAGTACATGAAGCATCTTTTAACTGGAAGACCATGTAGCCTTCGAATCTATATAATGTATCGCACGATGAAATATCTACAGGGCAGGTAATAAAGGGATCGGATTTAGCATAATCTTCAGGAATATTAGTATAATTGTTTGAGCCTTGTGGTACCGATATATGAAAGATAAGTTCGTTAGTAAGAGGAATTATAGTAAGGTCGGGCGCTTCAATTGGTGTTATGGGAATGAAACATTCGTCAAACATTCTCTGTGCGATATCATCGGCACGTTTCATTTCTTCTACCGATTGCATGGTGCTTCCTGAAGTTGCACGGGCCCAAGGAACTCCCATTGTAAACTCATTAAAAGAGCCGGGTTCCATTGTAAATGGTCCGGATGAGATTATAAAACGACGGTCTGAAGGAGGATTATTTTCTGTTTCTTCGCTCCATTCTGTTTGAGGGACTCCGTTGGTTCCAAAGCCACAAGGGTCACTGTCACCGGGAAACATAAAATCTGCATGTGTCCCGGTTCCTGATGGCCAGGTGTATCCGTATCCCCCGTATATCATATGACTTCCATTCGACCACCGGCTTGTAAGAGAGTAGTACACTCCTGTGTATGTTTGAGGCATGTCGGACAAACCCCCTATACCACCATACCAGATAAGATTCCTCATTCCCATTCTTTCATTGTCAATAACACCATCATTAAAGAACTGCCCATTAATACTCTCGTCACAACCACAAGGAATGCCTGAAAAACCATAATCCGTTCCATTTACATCACAATACATTCCCCTTATAAAGTCAATGCCTATTGCAGGTGGTGTTAAACCATAGGTTTTACCATTTCCATCACCGTCCATATCGTCACCATTATAAATATATCCCAGGCCCCGCTTTACATCGCAACCCATAAAGTCATCGGCATGATCGCCCAGATCTGCATCAGTCCATAAACCTACATAAAGGCTGTCGTATGTTCTGTCAGACCGGTTTATTATATAGTAATTGTAAAATGTCATAAAATCTAATTCGTTTCCCATTCTGTATCCGTACGCCTGTACGTATTTCCATCTTCATGGGGACAGATTGAAATTCAGTATGGGTATTCCCCAAACCACCAAACACACCCAACACA